>DNCF01000116.1:19666-20273 GCA_003484545.1 Massilia sp.
ACCGCCGCCGCAGGCGGACAGCAACAGGGCCGAGCCGAGGGCCAGGAAAAAGCGAGGTTGGTGCATGATTTTTCTCTTTCAGGACTGCTGTTGTTATGTGTTTCCAGGCATGAATAGCAACGTGCCGTACGGATGCGACGATGCCGCGATCTCCGCGGGATCGACGATACGGTGTCGGTCGGGCCTGGCGATCCGCGCCAGGTCAGCGCAGGGCAGACATGGCGTTGTGTTGATTGCGTGCTTGAATGGTGGCGTGTACTGGGGCGTCGTGCTGACGATGCCGGTGTCAAACCGAAGCGAATGGTAGCGCGCGCCGATGGGAAAAACACTATCGAATTGTCACAATGCAACACTGTGGCTGGACTGCCACGCCAGCGCACGCGGCGTTTGCCGCCAGTTCTTAGGCTGGCGGCAGGGGCGGGCGCACCGCCTCATTGCAAGGCGGCAGAGTGACAATGTCCTTAGCGGGAGTCCGCCCCGCCCGCACTACCCTCGTCCTTCTCGGCCAGGCGTTGGACGGCGCTTTCTCCGGGTGCGTCCTTTGCCGCACCCTGCCGGCCCTGCGCGGGCGCCGTTTGCGCCGAGGTGCCGGGATTGCCGCCGCCGC
>DNCF01000118.1 GCA_003484545.1 Massilia sp.
CCGCGCCCCCCCCCGCCACTGGCTCGGCAAGGTCGGGCTGGCGCGCTTCGGCGACGCCTATCCGCACGCGCTCTCGGGCGGCATGAAGGCGCGCGTGGCGATCGCGCGGGCGCTGGCCATGCAGCCCGAGATCCTGCTGATGGACGAACCCTTCGCCGCGCTCGACGCGCTCACCCGGCGCAAGATGCAGGAAGAACTCCAGGCGCTGTGGGAAGAGATCGGCTTCACCATGCTGTTCGTGACCCATTCGATCGAGGAGGCGCTGGTGGTCGGCAACCGCATCCTGCTGCTCAGCCCCCACCCGGGCCGCGTGCGCGCGGAACTCAACAGCCACCAGTTCGACCTGCGCAGCGCCGGCAGCCCCGAGTTCCAGGCCGCGAACGAGCGCATTCACCGCTTGCTGTTCGGCGAATCGCTTGTCGGCGCGTCCAGCTTCCCTTCCACCGCTCCCGCCTACGCAGCCCATCCATGACAGCATTGCGCGAACCACCCATCCGTCCCGAGTACGAACTCGCCCTGGCAGTACCCGATCCGGGTGCCGCCGCGCTGGGCGCATCCATGCAGGACAAACCCGGCCGGCAACCGTTTGCCTTCGGCGAGTTCGCCTGGCTGCGCAAGGCGGCCCTGCTGCTGGTGCTGGCCCTCCTGTGGGAAGCGCTGGCGCGCTGGTACGACAACGACCTGCTGCTGCCGACGGCGCTGGCGACGGGCAGGGCGCTACTCGATGGCATCGCCACGGGCGAACTGTTCGGCTACGTGGCCGTCTCGTTCGCCGTGCTGACCCAGGGCTACCTGGCCGGCGTTCTCGGTGCCTTCCTGCTGACCTGGCTGGCCGTCTCGAGCCGGCTCGGGCGCGAACTGATCGACACCCTGACCTCGATGTTCAATCCGCTGCCGGCGATCGCCTTGCTGCCGCTGGCCCTGCTGTGGTTCGGCCTGGGCAAGGGCAGCCTGATCATGGTGCTGATGCATTCGGTGATGTGGCCGCTGACGCTGAACGCCTGCGCGGGTTTCCGCGCCGTGCCCGACACCCTGCGCATGGCCGGCCGCAACTATGGCCTCGGCGGCCTGCGCCTGGTGCTGCAGATCCTGATCCCGGCGGCCCTGCCGGCGATCCTGTCGGGCCTGAAGATCGCCTGGGCCTTCGCCTGGCGCACCCTGATCGCCGCCGAGCTGGTGTTCGGCACGACCTCGGGGCAGGGCGGACTCGGCTGGTTCATTTTCCAGAGCCGCAACGAGCTGTTCACCGACAAGGTGTTCGCCGGGCTGGCGGCGGTGATCCTGATCGGGCTGGCGGTCGAGCATCTCGTGTTCCAGATGCTGGAGCGGGTGACGGTGAGACGATGGGGGATGCAGCGCTAGGCGAGCGGAGCGTCACGGTGGGTTCGAGAACTCACCGTACGGACTACAAGGCCCATGCCGCTTTTCGTAGGGTGGGCACCTGTGCCCACGCGGGCTCACCGTTTGCACAGCGGCGAAGCATCGTGCACCTGATCACATGCACTACCGTAGGGTGGGTTCTCGAACCCACCGTTCATCCGCCGTGTCCATACCCATGCCGCCCCGCACCGCGCCGCACCGCGCCAGTGCACCGCCGGGCCCGCCAGGGCATGTCCCGCACCCCTTGAATCATTCCTTTCTTTTTATCTTGACCAAAATGGTGCAACGCAGTAAGGTGTTCCTTACGCTTTGCACCCCCGAAGCTTCATGGTCAGCCAGGCCGGCACACAAGGCCTTCCTGGGTTGACACGCTTTCATTTGTAGGCAGTTTGCTCCAACCCGCGCCACAAGCGCGAGAGATGCGTCGAGCCGCTACAGACACTCAGCCAAACGAGTTGCGTTTAGCGCCGTCATGAAGGGTATCTGCCGATGCCCGGATGGAACGTCGTGCGCGCAGAAAGAAGGGAAGCTGGAGCGCTGTGGGGCAAACCGCATTTCGTTAGGAACGAGCATCCGATCAATCTCCCTATGGGTCTTGAAAGGAACGATTCATGAATAACGAAGCCTCAGCCCCCACATTGACGGGTGCTGAAATCGTCGTCCGTTGTCTTGCCGAGGAGGGTGTCAAACACGTCTTCGGTTATCCCGGCGGCGCAGTCCTCTATATCTACGACGCCATCTTCAACCAGGACAAGTTCCAGCACGTCCTGGTCCGCCACGAGCAGGCAGCCGTGCACGCGGCCGACGCCTATTCGCGCAGCTCCAACACCGTCGGCGTCGCCATCGTCACCTCGGGTCCGGGCGTGACCAATGCCGTCACCGGCCTCTCGACCGCCTACATGGATTCGATCCCGATGGTGGTCATCTCCGGCCAGGTGCCGAGCCATGCGATCGGGCAGGACGCCTTCCAGGAATGCGACACGGTCGGCATCACGCGTCCGGTGGTCAAGCACAACTTCCTGGTCAAGGACGTGCGTGAACTGGCCAGCACCATCAAGAAGGCCTTCTACATCGCCCGCACCGGCCGTCCCGGTCCCGTGCTGGTCGATATCCCGAAGGACATCACGGTCAACAAGTGCGCTTTCGAGTATCCGCGCGAGATCGAGATGCGTTCCTACAAGCCGGTCGACAAGGGCCATGCCGGCCAGATCCGCAAGGCGGTCCAGCTGCTGGCCGGCGCCGAGCGCCCGATGATCTACGCGGGCGGCGGCGTGATCCTGGCGAATGCCTCGCCCGAACTGAACCGCCTGGCCGACCGGCTCGGCGCGCCGGTGACCAACACGCTGATGGGCCTGGGCGGCTCGCGCGCCAGCAGCGAGCATTTCGTCGGCATGCCCGGCATGCACGGCACCTATGAAGCGAACATGGCGATGCAGCACTGCGACGTCCTGATCGCCATCGGCGCCCGCTTCGACGACCGCGTGATCGGCAATCCCAAGCACTTCGCCAGCCACCCGCGCAAGATCATCCACATCGACATCGACCCGTCCTCGATTTCGAAACGGGTGAAGGTCGACATTCCCATCGTCGGCAACGTCAAGGACGTGCTGACCGAATTCCTGGCCCAGCTCGACGCCGCCGGCAGCGTGCGTTCGAACCCGGACGCCCTGCGCGGCTGGTGGAAGCAGATCGACGAATGGCGCAAGCGCGACTGCCTGAAGTACGAGGATTCCGACCTCGTCATCAAGCCGCAGTCGGTCATCGAGAAGCTGTGGCAGGTCACCAAGGGCGATGCCTTCGTCACTTCCGACGTCGGCCAGCATCAGATGTGGGCCGCCCAGTACTACCCCTTCGACAAGCCGCGCCGCTGGATCAATTCCGGCGGCCTGGGCACGATGGGCGTGGGCCTGCCCTACGCCATGGGCGTGCAGATGGCCAATCCGGACGCGACGGTCGCCTGCGTGACCGGCGAAGGCTCGATCCAGATGTGCATCCAGGAGCTTGCCACCTGCAAGCAGTACCGCCTGACGCCGAAGATCATCCTGCTCAACAACCGCTTCCTGGGCATGGTGCGCCAGTGGCAGCAGATCGACTACGGCTCGCGCTACTCCGAGTCCTACATGGATTCGCTGCCGGACTTCGAGAAGCTGGCCGAGGCCTACGGCCACGTCGGCATGCGCATCGAGAAGCCGGGCGACGTCGAGGGCGCGCTGCGTGACGCTTTCGGCATGAAGGATCGCCTGGTGTTCATGAACTTCATCACCGACCAGGGCGAGAACGTCTGGCCGATGGTCAAGGCGGGCAAGGGCTTGTCCGAAATGCTGCTCGGATCGGAGGACCTCTAAATGAGACACATCATCTCGGTCCTGCTCGAGAACGAAGCAGGCGCACTCTCGCGCGTCGTCGGCCTGTTCTCGGCGCGCGGCTACAACATCGAGACCCTGACCGTGGCGCCGACCGAAGACGCGACACTCTCGCGCATGACCATCGTCACCACGGGTTCGGACGACATCATCGAGCAGATCACCAAGCACCTGAACCGCCTGATCGAGGTGGTCAAGGTGGTCGACCTGAGCGAAGGCCAGCACATCGAGCGCGAGCTCATGCTGATCAAGGTGAGGGCGGTGGGCAAGGAGCGCGAAGAGATCAAGCGCACCGCCGACATCTTCCGCGGCCGCATCATCGACGTGACGGAGAAGACCTACACGATCGAACTGACCGGCGCCAAGAGCAAGCTCGACGCCTTCATCGACGCCATCGACCGCAGCTCCATCCTCGAGACCGTCCGCACCGGCGGCTCCGGCATCGGCCGCGGCGAACGCATCCTGAAGGTATAACGAAACTCGGCGCCTCGATCGAAGCCGCGATCCGTAGGGTGGGCACTTTGTGGTGCCGGCATTTAGCCAGCCCCACTGCCCACGCGGAACGATGACCAGCCAGCGGCAGTACAAACAGAACAGCCACGAACTCTGACAATAACAACGAACCCAAATACAGGACACCAAATGAAAGTTTTCTACGACAAAGACTGCGACCTCTCCCTCATCAAAGGCAAGAACGTCGCCATCATCGGCTCCGGCTCGCAAGGCCACCCCCACGCCCCGAACCTCTCCGAATCGGGCGTCAACGTCACCGTCCGCCTGCGCCGCG
>DNCF01000115.1:0-12851 GCA_003484545.1 Massilia sp.
AAGCCAGCGCAAGCTGGCTTTTTTCATGCCTGCGTGCGCGTGATCCGGGCTCCAGCAGCCTTGCGCCTCATGGCCCTCTGTCCTCAAAAACTGACATTTCATCCGCACCGGCAGGGCTTGTCCTGCAATTGAACCGGTATCGATGGGTCTCGAATCGTGCCCTTCGCGTGCCCCCATCCCCTGTCCCTATACTCCAGAAAGAAGCAGGCGTGACTGGCGCCCCTGCCTTCATGCCACTGCTAGTTCCTGAATGCCTTTTTTCGACTGTTCGCCACCGATTCGGAGGATGAAATGAAACTAAGGAATTTTTTGAAGTGCGGGTTGGCCGTCATCGCATTCGCGGTCACGCTGGGAGGCTGCGGTGGCAGCGACGATGACGAGAATGAGCTCTCGTTCACGCAAACAATTGCTGTGGTCGCGAAAGAGCAAGGTTTCAATGCCTTCGTGGCAGCAGTGACCAAGGCCAGCATCGGCAGCTTCAGCGACCCGAATGCGCAATTGACGGTATTCGCGCCGACCGACCAGGCGTTCGACACGCTGGCAAAGCAACTGGGCTTTGCCGATGCCACGGCGATGGTCAATGCATTGCCGGCAGATACCTTGCAAAGCATCCTGAGCTACCATGTGCTGGGCTCGAAAAAGCTCGCTGCCGACCTCAGCGCCGGCGGCCCCACACAGGAGACGGCCTACACGTTCGAGAATGCGCCCGCCACGCTGCGGTTTGATTTCAGCAATGGCGCGAAGATCACCGATGCCGCCTTGACCGTGGCGACCATCGTTACCCCGGATATCCCCGCAGGCAACAGCGTGATCCACGCGATCGACAAGGTGCTCATTCCGCCAGGCCTGTTGAATATCTTCCAGATGGCCCAGGTCAACCCGCTCCTCAGCTCGCTCGTCAGCGCGCTCGTGGTGGCGGACCTGCAAGGCACGCTCGGCAGCGCCGGACAGTTCACGGTCTTTGCACCGACCAACGCCGCCTTCCCCGCCGCGCCGCTGAATTTCAGCACTGCACAGCTGCGCACGATCCTGACCTATCACGTCGTCCTGGGACAGGTCCTGTCGACGCAGATCCCCTACGACACGCCGGTGCCGACGGTGTCGTCGCAAACCATCAGCTTCGTGGCAGGCACGCCGCCGGCCATCCGGGATACGACCTCGACCTTGGCCAACATCGTCGCGGTCGATGTGCGGGCAAGCAATGGCGTCATCCACGTTATCGACAAGGTCCTGATTCCGACCTTGTAAGGTGGGGTCATTGAGGCCAGGGGCCTCAATGACGAACGTGCCCTGCTACTACGAGCAGCCGCAGCTGCCGCTGCCGCAACCGCCGCCGCTGCTGCGCGCCGGCGCCGGGGCAATGCTCGGGTCACGGCCGCTGTCGCCGGCGTAACCGGCCTTTTCCAGGCGCGCCAGGTAGTCCTTCCACAGCGCATCGTGCTCGCTGCCCAGCTTGTACAGGTAGGCCCAGGTATAGATGCCGCTGTCGTGGCCGTCGTCGAAGATCGGCTTGATGGCGTAATTGCCGACCGGCTCGACGCCGGTCACGCCCACGTCGCGCTTGCCGATTTGCAGCACTTCCTGGCCCGGGCCGTGACCGGTCACCAGCGCCGAAGGCGAATACACGCGCAGCAGTTCGAAGGGAATCGAAAAATTGCTGCCGTCGTCGAACGCGATGTCGAGCAGGCGGGATTTCTGGCGCACGGCCAGTTCGGTCGGGTTGGGCATTTCTCTGTTTATCCTTGGTTCGTGCGCCGCGCAAAGCGAGTGGCCAATGCGTCGGCAAGTTCCGGCAGCAGCGCGCGGCGCGCGGCCAGAGTGTTTTCTTCGGTCTGGCGCACCGCCGCCGCCCACACGGGCGCCGGGAAGTGCGCGTCGTCAGTGTAGCGCGGGATGACGTGCCAGTGCAGGTGGGGCACCACGTTGCCCAGGCTGGCCACGTTGACCTTGGTGGGCTTCATGACTTCGCGCACGGCCAGCTCGACCTCGTGGACGGCTTCGTTCAGCAGCAGCCGGTCTTCACGCGACAGGTCGCTCATCTCGCGCACGTGGTCGCGCCAGATGACGCGGCAAAAGCCGGGGTAGTTGGCGTCGTCGACGACGATCACCGACAGTTTGCTGTCGGCATAGACCGGCCTCAAGGCGGCCAGGTCGCACAGTTCGCAGCCCGGTTCGCGGATCGGCGTCGTCGTCATACCAGGACCCTTTCGATGCCGCCGTTGTTGGCGCGCGCCACGTAGTCCGGCAGCCAATTCTCGCCCAGCAGGTGCTTGGCGATCTCGACGACGATGTAGTCGGCGCTGGTGCCGGCGTCGCCGTTGTAGCGCGACAGGCCCTGCAGGCAGGACGGGCAGCTGGTCAGCACCTTGACTTCGCCCTCGAAACCGTCGGCGCGCAGCTTGGCCGCGCCCTTCTCGATCTCGTTCTCCTTGCGGTAGCGGACCTGGGTCGCGATGTCCGGACGCGTCACGGCGAAGGTGCCGGACTCGCCGCAGCAGCGCTCGTTCTTCTCGATTTTCACGTTGTCCACGGTCTGCACCAGCGCGTTCACCGTCTTGATCGAATCCTGCATCTTCATCGGCGTGTGGCAGGGGTCGTGGTACATGTAGCGCGTGCCGTTCACGCCTTCCAGTTTGACGCCCTTCTCCAGCAGGTACTCGTGGATGTCGATGAGGCGGCAGCCCGGGAAGATCTTCTCGAACTCGTAGTTCGCCAACGAGTCGTAGCAGGTGCCGCACGACACCACGACCGTCTTGATGTCGAGGTAGTTCAGCGTGTTGGCCATGCGGTGGAACAGCACGCGGTTGTCCGTCACCATCTTGTCGGCCTTGTCGTACTGGCCCGCGCCGCGCTGGGGATAGCCGCAGCACAGGTAGCCCGGCGGCAGCACGGTCTGCACGCCCACTTCCCACAGCATCGCCTGGGTCGCCAGGCCCACCTGCGAGAACAGGCGCTCCGAGCCGCAGCCAGGGAAGTAGAACACGGCTTCGGTGTCGGCGCTGGTGGTCTTCGGGTTGCGGATGATCGGGATGACCTTGTCGTCCTCGATGTCGAGCAAGGCACGTGCCGTCTTCTTCGGCAGATTGCCCGGCATTTTCTTGTTGATGAAGTGGATCACCTGTTCGCGCACCGGCGCCTTGCCGGTGGTCGGCGGCGGCGCCTTGGTCTGGTCCTTGGCCAGGCTTTTCAAGAGGCTGTTACCCAGGCGCTGGGCCTTGAAGCCGAAGTCGACCATCGCCTTGCGCGTGGCGTTGATCGTGGTCGGATCGGTCGCGTTCAGGAAGAACATGGCCGCGCGGTTGGCCGGCTTGAAGCTGCGCTTGTCCATCTTGCGCAGCAGGTTACGCATGTTCATCGAGACGTCGCCGAAGTCGATGTTCACCGGGCACGGGGTCACGCACTTGTGGCACACGGTGCAGTGGTCCGAGACGTCCTCGAATTCTTCCCAGTGGCGGATCGAGACGCCGCGGCGGGTCTGCTCCTCGTACAGGAAGGCTTCGATCAGGGCGGACGTCGCCAGGATCTTGTCGCGCGGCGAGTACAGCAGATTCGACTGCGGCACGTGGGTGGTGCAGACCGGCTTGCACTTCCCGCAGCGCAGGCAGTCCTTGATGCTGTTGGCGATCTCGCCGATGTCGCTCTGCTGCATGATCAGCGACTCGTGGCCCATCAGGCCGAAGGACGGCGTGTAGGCGTTGCGCAGGTCGGCGTGGGCGCCTTCCAGGTTCAGGAGCTTGCCCTTGTTGAAGCGGCCTTCCGGGTCGACCCGCAGCTTGTAATCGCGGAACTCCTGGATCTCATCATCGGTCAGGAATTCCAGCTTGGTGATGCCGATGCCGTGTTCGCCCGAGATCACGCCGTCCAGCGAACGCGCCAGCCGCATGATGCGCTCGACCGCCTGGTGCGCGTCCTGCAGCATCGCGTAGTCGTCCGAGTTCACCGGCAGATTGGTGTGGACGTTGCCGTCGCCGGCATGCATGTGCAGGGCCACGAACACGCGCGAACGCAGCACGCGTTTGTGGATCGCGGTGCACTCGTCGAGGATGCACTTGTAGGCGGCGCCATTGAAGATCTGGCGCAGCGGCGCGCGCAGCTCGTTCTTCCACGAGATGCGCAGCGTGTGGTCCTGGACCACGTCGAAAAGCCGCGCATCCGGCTGGGTGCCGATGCGCTGGTCGATCGTGGCGGACAGCTGGCCGAGGCCCAGTTCGTCGAGCTTCGGGTGCACGGCGCGCAGCGGCTGGTCGAGGTTCGCCAGCACGTAGGTCCAGCGCGCGGCCACCTTCTCCACCAGCTCGACCGCCTGCTGCGGGCGGTCGCCCATGATCTCGTCGCGCGCGACCGTGTCGCCGGTGGCGTCGTCGCTCTTCTCCAGCGGCAGGTTGCCGCCCGAGAGATAGGTGCGCAGCTGCTCGGCCAGCTGCAGCTTGTTCTTGATCGACAGCTCGACGTTGATGCGCTCGATGCCGTCGGTGTACTCGCCCATCCGGTTCAGCGGGATGACGACGTCCTCGTTGATCTTGAAGGCGTTGGTGTGGCGCGCGATGGCCGCGGTGCGGGCGCGGTCGAGCCAGAATTTCTTGCGCGCTTCCGGGCTGACGGCAATAAAACCTTCGCCGACGCGGGTGTTCGCGATGCGCACCACTTCGGAGGCCGCCATGGCGACGGCGTTCTCGTCGTCGCCAACAATATCTCCAAATAACGCCATCTTGGGCAGCGTGCCGCGCTTCGACTTGGTCGCGTAGCCGACCGCGCGCAGGTAGCGCTCGTCCAGGTGCTCCAGGCCCGCCAGGCGCAGGGTGGCGAATTCGGGCTTGCCGCTCTTCGGCAGGCTGTCGAGGTAATCCTTGATCTCGACGATCGACGGGATCGCGTCGCGCGCCTGGCCGAAGAATTCCAGCGCCACGGTGCGCGTGTACTTCGGCATCTTGTGCAGGATCCAGCGGCTCGACGTGATCAGGCCGTCCGTGCCCTCCTTCTGGATGCCCGGCAGGCCGGCCAGGAACTTGTCGGTCACGTCCTTGCCCAGGCCCTCCTTGCGGAACCTGCGGCCTTCGATGGTGAGGGTCTCGGTACGGAACGGTGCGCCCCTCGGTGCGCCCTTCACGGCCGGATGCGTCCATTCGAGCTTGAAGGTGGCGACCGGCGCGTCGTGGATCTTCGAGAGGTTGTGGTCCATGCGCGTGACTTCCAGCCAGTCGCCGTTCGGGTCGACCATGCGCCAGGACGCCAGGTTGTCGAGCGCCGTGCCCCACAGGACGGCCTTCTTGCCGCCCGCGTTCATCGCGATGTTCCCGCCGATGCAGGAAGCGTGGGCCGAGGTCGGGTCGACCGCGAACACGAAGCCGGCCTTCTCGGCCGCCTGCGAGACGCGCTGGGTGACCACGCCGGCGCCGGTGTAAATGGTCGCGTAGTCGCGGTCCACGCCTGGCAGGCGGGTCATCTCGACCTCGCCCAGGGCGATCAGCTTCTCGGTATTGATCACGGCCGACATCGGGCTCAGGGGAATCGCGCCGCCGGTGTAGCCGGTGCCGCCGCCGCGCGGGATGATGGTCAAGCCAAGCTCGATGCAGCCTTTCACCAGGCCGGCCATCTCTTCCTCGCTGTCGGGCACCAGGACCAGGAAGGGATATTCGACGCGCCAGTCGGTGGCGTCGGTGACGTGCGAGACGCGGTGCATGCCGTCGAAGCGGATGTTGCGCTTGTCGGTGTAGGCGCCGAGCACGGCGCGGGCGCGCTTCCTCAGGTCGTACATCTCGCGGAATTCGCGGCCGAAGTCGTCCACGGCCTTGCGCGCGGCCTGCAGCAGCTGCTCGACGGCGGCGCTGCGTGCGGCGGCGGTTGCGGCATCGCCTTCGGTCGCATCGACCGTCACCCGGCGCTTCTCGACTTCGGCCAGGCGGTGGTGCAGCGCGTCGATCAGTTTCTGGCGGCGCTTCGGGTTGTCCAGCAGGTCGTCCTGCAGGTAGGGGTTGCGGCGCACCACCCAGATGTCGCCCAGCACCTCGTACAGCATGCGCGCCGAGCGCCCGGTCTGGCGCGCGCCGCGCAGCTCGTCGAGCAGCTTCCACGACGACTCACCCAGCAGGCGGATCACGATCTCGCGGTCTGAAAACGAGGTGTAGTTGTA
This sequence comes from Massilia sp., assembly GCA_003484545.1. Lineage (GTDB taxonomy): Bacteria > Pseudomonadota > Gammaproteobacteria > Burkholderiales > Burkholderiaceae_D > Telluria. Next base: position 6,131 of record DNCF01000115.1, read on the forward strand.
AGGGATTTCGCGCAGGCGTGCCGGCGCGTTGTCGGCGAGGAGGGTGTGGAGTTGTGCTGGGGCGTTCATGGATGAGATGAGGTTGGACTGGCCCGAAGGACAATCATTCTAGCTTATTGCGGCGCACAACGCTGGGCTGAAGGGATTTGCCGCGGAAGGGGCAAGCAACAAAATATGCACGAGGGCCTGTCTATGCAAATTTCGTTTGCATGGGAGGCCTTGCAGGCAGCGAAAATGTGCCACTGAACAGCCCCATCCAAATCGCGTAGGGTGGGCACTGCATGCCCGCGCGCAAGGACGATCAGCCCGTGACCTGCGTGACCATGTCCCCGATCCGCCTCCAGAACCCGTCCGGCACGTACAGCAGCGCCGCCGTCATGGTCAGGTAGCGCGCGAATTTGCCGATGGCCATGTACAACACGCTCGGCCAGAACGGCAGGTGCAACCAGCCTGCCAGCGAGCACAGCGGGTCGCCGATGCCCGGCAGCCAGGACAGCAGCATGGTTTTCGCCCCAAAGCGGCGCAGCCAGCCGAACCAGCGGCTCTGGCGCTCTTTCGCAAACGCGATCTTCGCCCGGTAGCCGATGCCGTAGTTCAGCACGCCGCCGAGGGTGTTGCCGACGGTAGCGACCAGGATCGCCGGCCAGAACATCGCCTCGTTGGCTTTCACGACGGCGAACACGGCCGGCTCGGAGCCGAGCGGCACCAGGGTGGCGGAAATGAAGGAGATGACGAAGACCGACGTGAGCCCGACTGTGGGAGCGGCGAGGACTTTGAGCAGCCAGAGGACGGCGGTTTCGATCATGGGAGAACGTGAAGTCGGAGCTGTCCATTATAATGAGGAAAACCCATCGCTTCGACACGATACGACGAGCCTGCGACCCAGCGCTTCGTATCGGCTGCACGCCTCGGCCACCCACGCCGGGAAACACAGTCTCGCGTCACCGGAACCAGGACACTGGCTTTTTCAATCATCCCCTCCGACCATGACCACCGACTACCTGAAGAAAATCCTGACCGCCCGCGTCTACGACGTCGCCCAGGAAACCCCGCTCGAACTGGCGCCGACGCTGTCCCAGCGCTTCGCCAACCGCATCTATTTCAAGCGCGAGGACATGCAAAGCGTGTTCAGCTTCAAGCTGCGCGGCGCCTACAACAAAATGGCCCACCTCTCGCCCGAAGCCCTGAAGCGCGGCGTGATCTGCGCCTCGGCCGGCAACCACGCCCAGGGCGTGGCCCTGTCGGCCGCGCGCCTGGGCTGCCGCGCCCTGGTGGTGATGCCGACCACCACCCCGCAAGTAAAAATCGAGGCGGTCAAGGCGCGCGGCGGCGCGGCGGTCGAGGTGGTGCTGCACGGCGACTCCTACACCGACGCCTACAACCATGCGATCCAGCTCGAACGCGAACAGAAGCTGACCTTCGTGCACCCCTTCGACGACCCCGACGTCATCGCCGGCCAGGGCACCATTGCGATGGAGATCCTGCGCCAGCATTCGGGCCCGATCCACGCGATCTTCGTCGCGATCGGCGGCGGCGGCCTGATCTCGGGCATCGGCGCCTACGTGAAGGCGGTGCGCCCGGACATCAAGGTCATCGGCGTGCAGACCATCGATTCGGACGCGATGGCGAAGAGCCTGAAAGCGGGCGAGCGCGTGACCCTGCCCGACGTCGGCCTGTTCTCGGACGGCACCGCGGTGCGCCTGGTCGGCGAAGAGACCTTCCGGGTGGCGAAGGAAGTCGTGGACGAGATCATCCTGGTCGACACCGACGCCATCTGCGCCGCGATCCAGGACGTGTTCCAGGACACCCGCAGCATCCTGGAACCGGCCGGCGCGCTGGCGGTGGCCGGCGCCAAGGCCTATGTCGAGCGCTCGCAGATGCACCGCCAGCCGGTCAAGAACGAGACCCTGGTGGCGGTCGCCTGCGGCGCCAACATGAACTTCGACCGCCTGCGCTTCGTCGCCGAACGCGCCGAGCTGGGCGAAGCGCGCGAGGCCGTGTTCGCGGTGACGATCCCCGAGCAGCGCGGGAGCTTCCGCCGCTTCTGCGCGCTGGTCGGTCCGCGCAACGTCACCGAGTTCAACTACCGCATCAGCGACGAGCGCCAGGCCCACGTGTTCGTGGGCGTGCAGGTCGGCAGCCGCGGCGAGTCAAGCCTGCTGGCGCGCACCTTCGAGCAGCACGACTTCCGCACGCTCGACCTGACCCACGACGAACTGGCCAAGCTGCACATCCGCCACCTGGTCGGCGGCAAAAGCACGCTGGCCCACGACGAGCTGCTGTACCGCTTCGAGTTCCCCGAACGCCCGGGCGCGCTGATGCGCTTCCTGGACAGCATGGCGCCGAACTGGAACATCTCGCTGTTCCACTACCGCAACCAGGGCGGCGACGTCGGCCGCATCCTGGTCGGCCTGCAGGTGCCGACGGAAGAGATGGACGAGTTCAGGCAGTTCCTGGCGACGCTGGGATACCGGTATTGGGACGAGAGCGCGAATCCGGTCTATAAGCTGTTCCTGTGATGGGCTGGACGTTTTCCTTTGCCTGAGGACGTGGGGCTGTTGCCTGTGGCGTTATTGGTATGTTGAATCCGCGTGGGCACAAGTGCCTGGCGCGGCCCGGCCCACCCTATGGTCACCGAGGACGTGGGGCTGTTGCCTGTTACGCTATCGGTGTTCGTGATCCGCATGGGCACGAGTGCCCACGCGGATCATGCGAACCAATAACGGTTCAGGCAACAGCCCCACATTCCCGCGCAATCCCCACGCTCACCTCATCCCACCGAAACGCCCACCCATCCGCAGAAAGGTGTACGATACGCGGCTTTGCCGCACCGGTCCGGCATCCGACCGCGCATGCATCAAGAGATAGTGCGCAGCGCCAACTCATCGAGACCAGATCATGAACAATACTCCCGATCAATCGCCACTCGGCAAAACTTCCGCCTACCAGACCCAGTACGCTCCCGAGCTGCTGTTCCCGATCCCGCGCCAGCAAAAGCGCGACGAGCTGGCGATCAAGGGCACCTTGCCCTTCTTCGGCGTGGACATCTGGAATGCCTATGAGTTGTCGTGGCTGAACATGCGCGGCAAGCCGCAGGTGGCGATCGCCACCATCAGCGCCCCGGCCGATTCGCCGAACATCGTCGAGTCGAAGTCGTTCAAGCTCTACCTGAACTCCTTCAACCAGACCCGCCTGGCGAACACCGACGCCCTGCTCGCATTGCTGCGCGAAGACCTGTCGAACGCCTTCGGCGCGCCGGTCCACGTCGCGCTGACCGAGCCGGAAAACTTCGGCAAGCTCAAAATGGGCGAACTCGAGGGCCTGTCGCTGGATCGCCTGGACATCGACATCGACGCCTATTCGCCGGCGCCCGAACTCCTGAGCGCGAACTTCGACGAAGCGCCGGTCGAGGAAACCCTGGTGTCGAACCTGCTGAAGTCGAACTGCCTGGTCACCGGCCAGCCCGACTGGGGCAGCGTGCAGATCCGCTATGCCGGCCCGCAGATCGACCAGGAAGGCCTGCTGCGCTACCTGATCGGTTTTCGCGAGCACAACGAATTCCACGAACAATGTGTTGAACGCATCTTCATGGACATCCTGCGCCAGTGCAAGCCAAGCCAGCTCGCCGTCTACGCGCGCTACACCCGCCGCGGCGGCCTCGACATCAATCCCTGGCGCGCCAATTTCAGCACCGGCCGCCCACACAACCTGCGCGGCGCGCGCCAGTAAGCGTGTGTGCCTTTCAAGCCACAGTTACTGACGAAAAAACAACACTCGTTTGAGACCTCCGGTTTTCGGAAAACGTCTCCAAATACGAGGAAAAGATGGCGAAACGGGGTTCCCGCCCCGGTTTCGTCCAGGGGATCGAGTTTTTCGTAGTGGAAATTGCGTTGGACCTTGCGAAAGCGCAAATGCTGATTCGCGCAAGATTCGACGGGGGCTCGAAACCGGTCCGTGACAGGGGTAGGATACCGACGCGAAATCGAATTACAGGCCAACGGAACCGGCCTATAATTCTGCTCCGCAAGTCCGCCGCACCATCCAAAAGCGTGTTATGACCAATCTTAGCAAAATCCTCTCGCTCGAAAACGTCCAGCTCGACATCGAAGTGTCGAGCAAGAAACGCGCCTTCGAACAGGCGGGACTCATTTTCGAGAACAACTGCGGTATCGCGCGCTCGACCGTGACGGACAACTTGTTCGCACGAGAACGCCTCGGCTCCACCGGCCTGGGCCATGGCGTCGCCGTACCCCATGGACGTATCAAGGGCAGCAAGAGCCTGAAGAACCCAATCGCAGCCTTTGTCCGCCTGTCCTCGCCGATTCCCTTCGAGTCGCCGGACGGCCGCCCGGTCAGCCTGCTGTTCTTCCTCCTGATCCCGGACCACGTGACCCAGCAGCACCTGGAAATCCTGTCCGAGATCGCCGAGCTGTTCTCGGACGAGGCGATCCGCAATGCGCTGGCCACCGACCCGGATCCGCGCTCGGTGCACGAACGTATTATCAACTGGCAACCCAGCTTGCAGGCCTTGGGTTAAACTGGGGGGTTGATTCCCCCTAGGACCGCGTGCCATGCTGCAGACTCCGCTCACCATCCAAAGGCTGTACGACGATAACCGCGACAGCCTGCAACTCGGCTGGTTCGCCGGCTTTCCCGGCGGCGAGCGCCTGATCTCCGGCGACGTCGCCTCGGCCGCCGACCAGGTCGGCCACCTGAATTTGATCCACCCAGGCCGGATCCAGGTGTTCGGACACCAGGAACTGAATTACTACCACCGCCTGAAATCGAGCTCGCGCACCCACGTGATCGGCGAGCTGATCGGCGGCGGCCCGCCGGCCCTGATCATCGCGCAAGGCCTGGAAACCCCACCCGACATCCTCGCCATCTGCGACGAGCAGAACATCCCCCTGTTCTCCACCCCGCTGCCGGCGGCCCAGGTGATCGACTTCCTGCGGGTCTACCTGTCCAAGAAACTGGCGCAGCGCGTCATCATGCACGGCGTCTTCATGGACGTGCTGGGCGTGGGCGTCTTGATCACCGGCGACTCGGGCCTGGGCAAGAGCGAACTGGGCCTGGAACTGATCTCGCGCTCGCACGGCCTGGTCGCCGACGACGCGGTCGAGTTCTCGCGCATCGCGCCGAACATGATCGAAGGCCGTTGCCCGCCGCTGCTGCAGAACCTGCTGGAAGTGCGCGGCCTGGGCCTGCTGGACATCAAGGCGATCTTCGGCGAGACCGCCGTGCGCCGCAAGATGCGGCTGAAACTGATCGTCCACCTGGTCAAGCGCGGCGTGCTCGACGAGGAAGTCGAGCGCCTGCCCTTCCACTTCCCGACCGAGGAAGTGCTGGGCTTGCCGATCCGCAAGGTCGTGATCCCGGTCGCGGCCGGCCGCAACATCGCGGTGCTGCTCGAGGCCGCGGTGCGCAACACCATCCTGCAGCTGCGCGGCATCGACACCCTGCAGGAGTTCATGGAGCGACAACGACAAGCGATGAGCGGCGACTGATTTCCACGTTCATTTTGTACGCGAATTTTGTACGCGAATTTCGTACACGAATTTCATACACTAACTCGCACGATTTGCCGGCATATCCCTTGAACGTTCGATATGTATCCTCCCCGGCGGCGACAAGGTCGTACTGTTGCGGTATCATCGGGCCATGCACATCGTACTCATTACCGGCATCTCCGGCTCGGGCAAATCGGTTGCCCTGAACGTCCTCGAAGACGCGGGCTACTACTGCGTCGACAACCTGCCGCCGGCCCTGCTGCCGCACCTGGTCAAGACGGTGGACGCCCAGCAGACCGCCAAGCTGGCGGTGGCGGTCGATGCGCGTAGCGCCGAGTCGCTGGTCGAACTGCCGATCAACATCCGTTCGCTGAAAGAAGAAGGCCACGAGCTCAAGGTCATGTTCCTGACCGCGAGCACGCATTCGCTGGTTGCGCGCTTTTCCGAAACGCGCCGCAGCCACCCGCTGTCGCACCAGCTGCGTCCGGGCGAAAACCCGGCCTCGCGCCGTACGCTGATCGAGTGTATCGCCGAGGAGCGCGAGCGCCTGGCGCCGATCGAGCAGCTCGGCCACGTGATCGACACCTCGGAAGCCTCGGCCAATAAGCTGCGCGCCTGGATCAAGGAACTGGCGGAAGTGAAACACGCGCCGCTGACCCTGTTCTTCGAATCCTTCGCCTTCAAGGTCGGCGTGCCGCTCGACGCCGACTTCGTGTTCGACGTGCGCGCCATCCCGAATCCCTACTACGATTTGTCGCTGCGCCCGCTGACCGGCAAGGACGCCCCGGTGATCGCCTTCCTCGACGCCCAGCCGAGCGCCACCGAAATGCTGGAAGACATCCGCAAATTCGTCGAGAAGTGGCTGCCGTCCTTCAAGACCGACAACCGCAGCTACTTGACGGTGGCGGTCGGCTGCACCGGCGGGCAGCACCGCTCGGTGTACATGGCCGAGCGCCTGGCGGCGTATTTCGGCGAGACCGAGCGCGTGGTGCTGCGGCACCGCGAGCAATCTTAAGGGCCGCTTTTCGTAGGGTGGGCGCGGCCGGCGTAGGCACCTGTGCCCAGGCGGTGGTACCGATGCGCGCCGTACAGCCAACAACACACGATTCCTGAGCATTCCCCGCGCTACGCTTCAGTCGCGAATCGTGTGCCATGTCACGTCTGATCTGATGGGGCGTCCGCGTGGGCACGAGTGCCTACGCCGGCCGCGC
>DNCF01000115.1:13194-13331 GCA_003484545.1 Massilia sp.
CCGCTCAATCCACGCCCTCGGCCTCGGCAGCTTCCTTAATCCAAATGCCGCAGCGGATGCGCACACGCCGGCCACACCGGTTCAAAAAAGCGTTCCACCATCGCCGGCGTCACCTCTTCCAGGGTCGGCGGATTCCA
>DNCF01000415.1:0-2298 GCA_003484545.1 Massilia sp.
CTGCACGGCAGCGGCGAAACGGTCGCCGAAGCGCACGGCCGCGTCGACGGCGGCCCCGTGACCCTGGCGCTCCCGCTCGACCTTGCCGTGAGCCGCAAGGATGTCCTTGTCGGTATACTTGCGGGCGACGGCGCATGCCTGCGCATCGTCGAGCTGCTTGTCGAGCGCCTCCCGCACGACATCGCAGGCACTGCAAACACCGCAACATGATCAAATACATCTCTTACGGCGATACCACCGGCTACGGCCTGTCCGGCCTGGCCTACCTGCGCGGCCTCCTGAACCTCGGCTTCGACGTCCAGTGGCAGCCGGTGTTCTGGGGCGCGCAGGGTTTGCAGCGCTGGGTGCCCGGGATGGCGCCGCAGCTGCTCGAAGCGGTACGCGCGGCAGCCGACGACCCCAGCCTGCGCGACCTGCCGGCCATCCTGGCGCACACCAGCGCCGCGCGCGACTATCGGATCGTGGTCGCCCACCTGGTGCCCGAATACCTGCCGGCCTGCCTGGAGCCGGGCAAGGCCAACTTCGCCTACTGCACCTGGGAGTCGGACCGCATACCGGCGCACTGGCCGGCCATCCTGAACCGCTACGACGCCGTGCTGGTGCCGTCCCGCTTCAATGCCGAGGTGTTCCGCGCCGGCGGCGTCACGGTGCCGCTGCATGTGGTGCCCCACATCCGCCGCCATGCGCACGACGACGTCACGCCGCAGGAGCGCGCCGACGTGCGGCGCCAGCTCGGCATCGATGCCGACGCCTTCGTCTTCTACACGATCGGCGCCTGGATGCTGCGCAAGGACCTGCCCCGTCTCATCGAGGCATTCCTGCAGGAGTTCAGGCACGACGAAGCGGTCGCACTGTGCATCAAGACCTCGAGCAAGCCGGTGCACTTCCCGCTGCCGCACGAAGCGGGCAAGACCTCGCTGCAGCTGGTGCGGGAGACCATGGCGGCGTTTCGCGACGCGCATGGCCGCACGCAGCTGCCCACGGTCGGGGTGCTGGCCGGCGACGGCGTCAGCGGCGCTTGGATCGACCGCCTGCACCAGGTGGGCGACACCTACGTTTCGCTCACCCGCGCCGAAGGCTGGGGCATGGGGGCGTTCGACGCCGCCGCACTCGGACGCCCGGTCCTGATGACCGGCTGGAGCGGGCAGCTCGACTTCCTCGGCCGCGACCATCCGGGCCTGATCGGCGGCACGCTCGCGCCGATCGACTGGCCGGGCACCTCCTACGGACCGGACCACCAGTGGGCGATTGCCGACATTGCCGACGCGCGCAGCAAGATGCGCTACCGCTTCGCGCACCGGGACCAACCCGATCCGCACGCGCGCCGCCTCGGCGAAACGATCGCCAACCGCTATGCCGAAGGCGCCGTCATGCGCCAGTTCCGGCAGGCCATCGGAGCATGACCATGGTTCCACGCGTGTTCCACTTCATCTTCGGGCTCAAGGAGCAGACCGAGCCCTTCCACCTGGCGCATTACCTGTGCCTGGAATCGTGCCGGAGCCTGAACAAGCCGGACGCGATCTGGTTCCACTACGCCAACGAGCCCCATGGCCCGCTGTGGGAGCGCATCAAGCCGCACCTGACCCTGCGTCCGGTGGTACGCGAGGCGCTGCCGGCCGCGGCCTACGGCGACTCCGAGGAAGGACGGCGCATCGCCGCCGAAGGCTGGAGCTACGCCCACGAGGCCGACTTCATTCGCCTGCGGGTGCTGCGCGAGCACGGCGGCGTCTACGCCGACATCGACACCCTGTTCGTCGCGCCGCTGCCGGATCACCTGTACGGGTACGACTGCGTACTCGGCGACGAGGGCGCGCTGCCCGACGAGCGCGGCATCCTGCGCCCGTCCCTGTGCAATGCGTTGATCATGGCGGCGCCCGGCGCCGCCTTCATCGAACGCTGGCTCGACGGCTCGCGCGACGCCTTCGACGGCAGGTGGACCAGCCACTCGTGCCAGCTCGCCAGCCGCCTGTGGGAAGCCCATCCGGAACTGGTGCACGTGGTGCCGCGCCAGTATTTCTATCGCCATCCCTGGACCCCGGCCGGCATGCGCAACCTGTTCGAACGGCTCGACCCGGACACCCGCGACATGTTCAGCCTGCACCTGTGCAGCCACCTGTGGTGGGACGCCGGACGCACCGACTTCACCGCCTTCCACGCTGGCCTGCTCACCGAGGAGTACGTGCGCGCCGGCGCCACCACCTACGCCATGCTGGCGCGACCCTACCTGCCATGAGCGACGCCACCCTCCTCGATTTCCTGCCGCGCGCGGGACGCGGCATCGACTTCAAAGATCGGAAG
>DNCF01000415.1:2462-2787 GCA_003484545.1 Massilia sp.
TTCAAGCTGGGCGAGGACGGCGTGCTGGTCCAGCAAGGCAATCTTCAACTGCTGGCCTTTCCGTCGCGCCGGCCGCTGGTGTCCTGCCTGATGGTCACGCGCGGGCGTTCGTTTCCGGCGCGCTTCGCCGTCGACTGCTTCCGCCGCCAGAGCTGGCCCGAACGCGAACTGGTGCTCGTGTGCGACGCGCCGGGTACGCCGGTCGAGGAATACTGCCGGACGCTGGGCGACGCGCGCATCCGCGTGGTGGTGCCGGACGGCCCCGCCGCCAGCCTGGGCGAATTGCGCAACCTGTCGCTGCGCGCCGCGCGCGGCGACTACGTCT
>DNCF01000119.1 GCA_003484545.1 Massilia sp.
CCAGGCCGCCGCCGCCGCGCTGGCCGAATACCAGGCGCGCTTCAATGCCATCGTCGACCACACGCCGGGCCTGGTCTACCAGTTCGTGCTGGGGGCCGACGGGCGCCACGCCTTTCCCTACCTGAGCGAGGGCTGCGCCGCCCTGCTCGGCGTGCAGCCGGCGGCGCTGCAGGCCGATCCCGACCTGTTCCTGCGCCTGGTCCTGCCCGAGGACCGCAAGGGCTATCTCGAGGCGATGGCGGTGTCGAAACTGAGCCTGTCGGCCTGGAACTGGGAAGGCCGGATCTGGATCGACGCCTGGAAGGACGTCAAATGGATCAACCTGCGCGCCACGCCCCACCCTGCTCCCGGTGGCGCGGTGCAGTGGGACGGCATCATGACCAACATCACCGACAGCAAGAACGAGCAGCAGGAAGTGCTGCGTTCGCGCGCCCGGCTGGCCGAGCTGACCGACCACATCGAGCAGGTGAAGGAACAGGAGCGCGCCCGCATCGCGCGCGAGATCCACGACGACCTGGGCGGCAACCTCACCGCGATCAAGATGGCGCTGGCGATGCTCAGCGCGCGCCTGCCCGACGACCAGCCCGGCCTGCTCGAAAAGGCCAGCTACCTCGACGACCTGGTCGACCGCACGATCGAGGCGGTGCACCGCATCTCGCTCGACCTGCGCCCGTCCACGCTGGACCTGGGCATCGTCGCCGCGCTCGAATGGCAGGCGCGCGAATTCGAGAAGCAGATGGGCATCGCCTGCATCTTCCGCAGCGCCGAACGGGACATCGAACTCGACGCCGACCACGCGGCCGCGCTGTTCCGCATCTTCCAGGAAGCCCTGACGAATGTCGCCAAGCATGCCGGCGCGACCCGGGTCACGGTCACGCTGCGGCGCCAGCGCCAGCACCTGACGCTCGCCATCTGCGACAACGGCCGCGGCATCGTCCCGGCCGACCGCCTGAAGCCCCATTCCTTCGGACTGCGCGGCATGAGCGAGCGGGCGCGGGCCCTGGGCGGCACCCTGACCTTGTCGCCGGCGCCCGGAGGTGGCACGATGGTGACCATCAAGATCAGGCTGACACCGGCGCTCGCGCATAGCAAGGCACGAAGCGAAGCAAAAAGCGACGCCAGGACAGACACCAGGTAACAATGACCGACAAAGCAACTATCCGTGTTTTCATCGCCGACGACCACGCCATCGTGCGCGAAGGCCTGAAGCAGATCCTGGCCGAGCAGCGCGACATCATCGTCGCCGGCGAGGCCGAAAACGGGCTCGACGCCATCAAGCTGTTCCGCAAATCGCGCTGCCATGTGATGCTGCTCGACATCTCCCTGCCCGACCGCAACGGCATCGAGGTACTCAAGCAGATCAAGGCCGAGCGCCCCGAGCTGGCGGTGCTGATGCTGTCCATGCACCGCGAAGACCAGTACGCGATCCGCGCCCTGAAGGCCGGCGCGGCCGGCTATCTCACCAAGCAGAGCGCGCCGCGCGAGCTGGTCACGGCGATCCGCCAGGTGGCCGGCGGCCAGAAATACGTCAGCGCCACCCTGGCCCAGGCGCTGGCGACCCAGGTCGGATCGGACCACGAGGCGCCGGTGCACGACAGCCTGTCCGACCGCGAGTTCCAGACCCTGACCATGATCGCCTCGGGCAAGACCGTCAGCGAGATCGCGCGCGAATTGTCGCTGTCGGTGAAGACGGTCAGCGAATACCGGGCGCGCCTCCTGGCCAAGATGAACCTGAAGACCAGCGCCGAGTTGACGTCTTATGCGATCCGCAACCAGCTTGTTGAATGAATGAAACTGTCATTGCAGTTAAGTAAGGCGGTTTTGGGGCTCTTTTCGTGCGATGACGAAAAGAAAACCTGCTTATCATTGCGGTAAAACAAGTAAATACTGCGCTGCATCATGTCCAATCCGCCTGCCCCCAACCAACACCCGGTCGAGATCGCCCGCGAGGCCTTTCGCCGCCTCGCGACGCGCCGCATCGCCCCCACGCCCGACGCCTACCGCGACATCTACAACGAAATCGCCGGCATTCCGAAACCGGCATCTGCTCCCCCTGCGCCGGTCGCGCCGGTTGCGCCGCTGCCGCTGACCGGCCCCGCGCCCGAGGAGGTGCTGGGCGGCTTCGCCGTGCAGCTGACCGAGACCCCGGGCGAGCTGGCCGAGTACGGACGGCGCCTGAACCACGCGGTCAAGGGACGCAACTGGGAAGCCTATGCGCGCGCGCTGTCGCAGCTGGTCGAACGCCACCTGCGGCGCGGCATCCCGCCCGGCATCGCCTACGGCATGGAAAGCCGCGACACCGCCCTGCTGCGCGAATTGCTCAGCCGCACGCTGGCCTTCGCCCTGGCTGCGCTGCTGCCGGCCAGCCCGGTGCTGGCGAAGGAAGCCGAGTCGCTCGGCGCGGCGGTGAAGGTCGCGCACAGCGAAGCCGCGCTGCAGGAAATCGCCGCGCGCCTGAAGGAGCTGTGCTTCCAGATCGAACTGCACAGCGGCGACGCCGCCGAGCAGCAGGAGCTGCTGCTGCGCCTGTTCAAGCTGCTGCTGGAAAACGTCAGCGAACTGCTCGACGACGACAGCTGGATGCGCGGCCAGATCGCCGCCGTCCAGGAGCTGATCGCCGGCCCGATCGACCAGCGCGCGCTGGAAGATGCCACGCGCAGCCTGAAGGACGTGATCTACAAGCAGGGCCAGCTCAAGCACGGCCTGTCGGACGTGAAGGCGACCGTCAAGAACATGATGATGACCTTCATCGACCGCCTCGGCTCGGTGGCGGCATCGACCGGCAGCTTCCACGACAAGCTGGGCGGTTTTTCCGAACGGATCCGTCATGCCGGCGACATCACCGAGCTGAACGAGGTGCTCGACGAGGTGCTGCGCGAGACCCGCCAGGCCCAGGAAGACGCGCTGGCCTCGCGCGACCGCATGATCGCCGCCCACCGCGAGGTGCAGGAAGCGGAAAGCCGCATCAAGGAACTGGAAGCGAAGCTCCAGCACATGAGCGAGCTGGTGCGCGAGGACCAGCTCACCGGCACCCTGAACCGGCGCGGCCTGGACGACGTGTTCGAGCGCGAAAGCGCCCGCGCCGACCGCCGCGGCACGCCGCTGTGCGTGGCCCTGCTCGACCTCGACAACTTCAAGAAGCTCAACGACACCTACGGCCACCTGGCCGGCGACAACGCCCTGCGCCACCTGGCGAAGGTGGTGAAGAACACGCTGCGCTCGATCGACGTGATCGCGCGCTTCGGCGGCGAGGAATTCATGATCATGCTGCCCGAGACGCCGGTCGAGGCGGCGGTGCAGACCATGGTGCGCCTGCAGCGCGAGCTGACCCGCCACTTCTTCCTGCACGATAACGAGAAGCTCCTGATCACCTTCTCCGCCGGCGTCGCGCTGCGTCTGCCGAACGAGGACCAGGCCTCGCTGCTGGCGCGCGTCGACCGGGCGATGTACCAGGCCAAGCAGAGCGGCAAGAACAGGGTGGTGGTGGCGTCGTAGGGTGGGCACAGGTTCCTACGCCGGCCGCGCCCACCCTACAAAAACGCCCGCATCAGCGGGCGTTGTCATTTTCGCGTGACGGGATCAGTATCCCGCATTCGCCGCCAGCGCGGCCAATTGCTGGGTCATGTAGCTGCTCATGTTCTGCATGTTGGTCATCATGGTGTCGAGTGCGGTGAACTGGGCGCGGTAGCGCTTCTCGGTCTGCGCCAGCTGCAGCTCCATGCGGTCCATGCTCTTGTCCATGCTCGAGATCGAGGCGTTCAGGCCGTCGGTGCGGGTCTTGAACAGGCCCTTCGAACCCAGCATCTCCTCGGTCACCTTGGTCAGGCGCGTGGCCACGCCATCGCTCGACCCGAACAGGCTGGACACGCCGGTAAAATTGGTCTCCAGGGCGCTTTTCAGCTTGTCCGGCTTTTCCAGCTTCAGGGTGCCGTCGCGCTGGAAGGCGATGCCGATGTCCGACAGCGTCTTCAGGCCGGTCGAGTCGGTCACCGCCTTGCCCAGCTCGGCGCGGATGCTGGTCAGGATCGAGCGCGCGCCGGCGTCGCCGTTGAGCACGGCCCCGGTCTTGGTGGTCGCGTTGTAGGCGGTCTGCTTGTTCACCGCCGTGGCCAGGGTGTTGTAGGCGTCCACAAACGCGTTGATCTGGTTCGTGACGGCGCTCGTGTCCTTCGCCAGCGCGACCTTCACCGGGCTGCCGACGTTGGTCTGGTTCAGGTTCAGGGTCACGCCCTTGATGGCGTCGGTCACCGTGTTCGACGGCTTGGAGACGGCGATGCCGTCGATCGTCATCTCGGCGTTCTGGGCCGACTGCGACTTGGTCATGGAGCCGCCGGTGGTGTCGAACTGGGCCAGGGTGCCGGTGGCGGTAATCTTGACGGTGTTGGCGGCGCCGGTGTCGTTGCCGGTGATGACCAGGCGGTCGCCGGTGCCGTCGTTCAGGATGGTCGCGGTGACGCCCGCGTTGGCCTTGTTGATCGCGCCCGACAGGCCGGCCAGGGTGGTGTCGGTCAGGGTCAGCGCGATCGGGTCCTTGCCGCCGACCGAGATCGACATCGAACTGTCGGCGGCGGTGAACTTGGTGCCGGGCACGACGACGCCCGATACCAGCTTGTCGCTCTGCGCCAGCTTGCTCACTTCGATCGCGTAGCTGCCGGCCGAGGCGCCGCTGCCCTTGGCCACCGAGACGCCGACCGTCTCGCTCTTGCTGGAGGTGGCGGTCAGCGCCGCCAGCGCGTCGCCCGACACGTTCTTGACCGCGGTCTGGAAGGTCGACACCGCGCTTTTCAGGGTGCCGAAGGCGGACAGCTTGGCGTTGAAGCCGGACTGCTTCGACTGCAGGGTGACCAGGGGCTGCCGTTCGATCGACATCAGGGACGAGATGAGATCGTCGACGGGCAGTCCCGACAACATACCGGCGCCACTAATAGCCATGAATTTCTCCTATCAAGTCTTGGTCGAACGCGCGGCGCGCGCTTCTTACGCCTTGTCGCGCAACATGACACCCTGCATCTGCTCGATCGAGCGCCACAGTTCGAGCGCCTCGACGGTCGGGATCTGGCGCAGCACCTTGTCGGTCTGGGTGTCGACCACCTTGACCACGGTGCGGCCGGACTCTTCGTCGACCGAGAAACGCACGCCCTGCGAAGCGGCCTGCGCCATCTTGTTCAGGTCGGCGACCGCATTGCCCAGTTCTTCGCCGCCCGGCTGCCGGGCCTGCTCCAGCGCCAACGCCCGCTCGGTTGCCGGAGCGGGCCTGGTGGTCGGTTCGACAGGCCGCGCGATGCTGCCGGCGACGGCCGATGGGCTTCCAGCGTTTATTGGTTGCAACATCGGAACACCTCTTTACAAACGGCTGTGCGGGGCCGGACCCCGCACAGTTGAAACATCGATTATAGCGTTCGATTAGCCACGCAGCAGCGACATCACGTTGTTCGGCGCCGAGTTGGCCTGGGCCAGCATCGCGGTACCGGCCTGCTGCAGCACTTGCGAGCGGCTCAGCTTGCTGGTTTCCGAAGCGTAGTCGGTGTCGGTGATGCGGCTCTTCGCTGCCGACTGGTTCTCGATCGAGGTAGCCAGGTTGCTGATCGCGTAGCCCATGCGGTTCTGCGCGGTACCCAGCGACGAACGCTCGGTGTTCAGGGCCTTCAGGGCGTCGTCGATGGCGCTGATGGCGGCCGAAGCGCTGGCGGCGTCGGTGATGGTCAGGTCGGTTGCCTGCAGGCCGGCGTAGTCGGTGTTGGCGCCGAAGGCGACTTCGATCTTCTGGCCCGAGTCCGCACCCACCTGGATCGACTTGGTCACGGCGGTCGAGTCCAGCAGCACGGTGCCGTTGAACTTGGTGTCGGAGGCGATACGGCCGATCTCGGTGTTCAGGGCGGTGATTTCGGTGCTGATGTTCGACCATTCCGCATCGCCGTTGGTGTCGTTCGCGCCCTGGACTGCCAGTTCACGCATACGCTGCAGCGCGTCCGAGATGTTCGACAGTGCGCCGTCGGCGGTCTGGATCATCGAGATGCCGTCGTTGGCGTTACGCGATGCCTGCGACATGCCGCGGATCTGCGAATCCATCTTGGTGGCGATCGACAGGCCGGCCGCGTCATCCTTGGCGCTGTTCACGCGCAGGCCCGACGACAGGCGCTGCATGGAGGTCGACAGTTCGTTGCTCGACTTCGTCAGGTTGCGCTGGGCGTTCAGCGAAGACATGTTGGTGTTGATGATCGACATGGTAGTTCTCCAGTGGGCAGTTCAGTAGGTGCTGCTATCGGGTTCGTTGGTTTCTTGCGTCGCGTTTTCCGCTCGCTTGATTTGTTTAACGGAGCCCTCTGCAAAACCTTGAGACTTTTTTTAAAAAAAAATGTTTGTGAGTAACTTTGCATCCGTAGCGGACCGGGCCAACCTCGACACCATTGCCGCGACAAACACGTCAACGGCAGCGCCGGAAAAATATTTAGGGGCAATTTCTACGCCTATTCATTCGATGCCTCGGCGCAAGTCTCAGCTACACTCGCTGCCAGCGCTACCCGAGCGGCCATCCGCCAGGGACCTCCACCACCGAGCCTCGCTCCTATCGCCCCATGACCAACCTACGCCCTGTTCCCTCCCCTTCCGATCAACTGCCCGCCGACCGCCTGTTCGCCGCCGGCCTGGCCGCCCACCAGGATGGCCGCCTCGAGGATGCCTTTGCCGAATACGAGGCGGCGCTGCAACTGCAGCCGCGCCACTTCGACGCGCTGCACCACGTCGGCATCCTTGGCTACCAGATCGGCAACCACGAACTGGCGCTGGAATTCATCGGCGAGGCCCTGAAGGTGAATCCGGGAGTGTCGGCGGTGTACAGCAACCTGGGCAATGTCTTCAAGGCGATCGGCGAGCACGGGTCGGCCCTGCAAAGCTACGAGCAGGCGATCGACCTGGACCCGACGAACATCGACGCACTGTATAACCGCGGCAACGTGCTGCAGGCGCTCAAGCGTTACGACGAGGCGCTCGCCAGTTACGACCGCGCGATCGCCCTGGCGCCGGGCGACGTCGAGGCATGGAACAATTGCGCGGTGGTGCTCGAGCAGCTCAAGCGCCACGAGGAAGCGCTGGGCAGCTGCAACCACGCGCTCACGCTCGATCCTTCGCACCTGGAAGCGCTCGACAACCGCGGCAATATCCTGATGGCGCTGGGGCGCGTGGACGAGGCCCTGGCCAGCTACGAGCAGGCCTATACGCTGGAGCCGGCCTACGTCAAGGCGCGCATCAATTACGCCAAGGCGCTGCGCAAGCTGGGCCTGCTCGACCAGGCCCTGGCGGCCTACGACGCCGTGATCGAACAGGCGCCGGACGATGCCGAGGCCCACCACGGCCGCGCCAACGCCCTGCGCCACCTGCGCCGCGCCGACGAGGAGCCGGTCGAT
>DNCF01000266.1:0-1669 GCA_003484545.1 Massilia sp.
AGCGCGACCCGCGCGCCGGCGCCGCCAGGGCCGCCGCCCTGTCGAACGATCCAGTCTGAGCCGCAGCTAGCGGCTCACCTGGTAGCCGCCGATGTAGTAGCGCGGGTCCGGCTCGACGTAGACCAGGATCTCGTGGTCGAGCATGCCGGGCGGCGCCACCTGGTTCAGCGCGAACACGGCGACGATGGGATTGACGTCGAAGGCCCAGCCGAACGCCCTGTCCCCACGTTCGAAGCGGACGACGTCGCCGCCGACCACGTTGACGTAGCGCGTTTCCGGGGCGATGACGACGGTGCGGGTGGCGGCGGACTGCGGCACCGGCGTGCCGACCAGGTCCTGGCGCGGCGTGACCGGTCCCGCGCAGGCCGCCAGCAGGGACGCGGCAAGGCCCGCGGTCGCCAGACCGTTTGCTAGATGTTTCATTTGGCACTCCTCCAAGGCCAACAGGCTGCGCAAGAATGCGCCGCCTGTGTCGTTGGAGTGCGATTGCGGAGAGCGGGTTCCTCCTGCCGGGCTGGTGCCGGGATCGATCCGGGCACCAGGCCGGCAGCGTCTTTCTTTACACCACGCCGCGTTCCTTCAGGCTCGCCAGCTTGTCCTCGGACAGGCCGAGCAGCTCGGACAGCACGGTATGCGTGCCCTCGCCCAGCTTCGGCGGCGCACGGCGCACCGGCAGGCGTTCGCCGTTGAAGCGGTAAGGCGAGGCCAGCACCTGGACGCTGCCGACTTCGTCGTGCGGCATGGTCTTCACCAGGCCGCCATCGACCGCGCGCTGCGAGGTCAGGGCCTCGTGCAGGCCGGCCACTTCGCCGCAGGGGATGCCGACCCGGCTCATGGCGTCCAGCAGGTCGCGCCGCTTGCGGGCGGCGATCTCGCGCCGCAGCTCGGGCATGAGTTCGTCGCGGTGCTGGGTGCGGGTCAGGTTGGTCTTGAAGCGCTCGTCGGCGGCGATGTCCGGGCGATCGATGACGTCGGTGCAGAAGCGCAGGAACTGGCCGTTGTTGCCGACGGCGATCACCAGCGGGCCGTCCTCGGCCTCGTACACGCCATACGGCATGATCGAGGGGTGGCCGTTGCCGAAGCGCGGAGGATCGTTCCCGCGCAGTAGGGCTTCCAGGCCGTAGTAGGCCGTGATCATCAGGCCGCAGTCGAACAGGGCCATGCCGACGTGCCGGCCGGTGCCGGTCCGCTCCCGGTCGTAAAGCGCGGCAAGCACGCCCTGCGCCGCGTACATGCCGGTCATCATGTCGACCGCGGCGACGCCGAACTTCAGCGGCGGCTGGGTCGGCTCGCCGTTCAGGGCCATCAGGCCCGATTCGCCCTGGATCACCAGGTCGTAGCCGGGGCGGGTCGCCTCCGGCCCGGTACGGTCGTAGCCGGTGATCGAGCAGTAGATCAGGCCGGGCTGCTCCTTGCTCAATTCGTCGTAGCCCAGGCCCATGCGCTCGACGTCGCCGAACTTGAAGTTCTGGATCACGACGTCGCTCTTCCTCACCAGTTCGCGCGCGATTTCCTGTCCTTCCGGGGTCTTCAGGTCCAGGCAGACCGAACGTTTGTTGCGGTTAACGCTGTTGAAGTAGGCGGTCTCGGTCGAGCCGATGCGCATGCCCCAGTCGCGCGTGTCGTCGCCGCGTTCGGGGTGCTCGACCTTGATCACTTCGGCGCCGAG
>DNCF01000266.1:1806-2038 GCA_003484545.1 Massilia sp.
GAGCACGCGCGACAGGTCGAGCACGCGCACGCCCGCGAGCGGCAGATTCGATTTGCTAGTCAAAATACACTCCACTATTCTCCGCATGCCGGCGCGCAGGGTGCGTCGCCGGGCACGCTATTCTTGTTGCTGGCGCGGTAACTTGGCAAGGCGCAGCGCGGTGAAATCCGGCGCCCGCTTGGCGAAGAAAGCGGCAATGCCTTCCTGCGCCTCGTCGTCGCCCTGCGACTCG
>DNCF01000266.1:2331-2537 GCA_003484545.1 Massilia sp.
GCCCTGCGACTCGACCATCAGCCCGGCCTCGAGGTCGAGCTGTTCGCCCAGGCTGTTCGAACCCGCCTGCGCGCACAGGGTCTTGATGCGCGCGTTCGCGTGCGCCGGGCCATCGGCCACGCGCGCCGCCAGCGCAAGCGCTTCCGCCAGTGCCGCGCCGCGTTCGGTCAGGCGATTCACGGCGCCCAGCGCATGCAGGCGCTCGG
>DNCF01000493.1:0-2089 GCA_003484545.1 Massilia sp.
CGGCTTCGCCGGCGCCACCGCCGACGCCTTCACCCTGCTCGACCGCTTCGAAGCCAAGCTCGAGAAACACCAGGGCAATTTGCTGCGCTCCTCGGTCGAGCTGGCCAAGGACTGGCGTACCGACCGCATGCTGCGCAAGCTCGAGGCGATGCTGCTGGTGGCCGACAGGGAGTCGACCCTCATCATCACCGGCAATGGCGACGTGCTGGAACCGGAAGACGGCATCGGCGCGATCGGTTCGGGCGGCATCTACGCCCAGTCCGCCGCCAAGGCGCTGCAGGAAAACACCGAGCTGCCGCCCGCCGAGGTCGTCAAGAAAGCGCTGACGATTGCCGGCGAGCTGTGCATCTACACTAATTTGTCTCACATCATCGAAACGCTGGACTGAACCGGCATGCATATCATGAACATGACTCCCCTCGAAATCGTGTCGGAACTGGACAAGCACGTCGTCGGCCAGGGCAAGGCCAAGCGCGCCGTCGCCATCGCCCTGCGCAACCGCTGGCGCCGCCAGCAGGTGGCCGAGCCGCTGCGCCACGAGATCACCCCGAAGAACATCCTCATGATCGGCCCGACCGGCGTCGGCAAGACCGAGATCGCGCGGCGCCTGGCGAAACTGGCCGACGCGCCCTTCATCAAGATCGAAGCGACCAAGTTCACCGAGGTCGGCTACGTCGGCCGCGACGTCGACACCATCATCCGCGACCTGATCGACATCGGCGTCAAGCAGACCCGCGCGAGCGAAATGAAGAAGGTGCGCCAGCGCGCCGAAGACGCGGCCGAGGACCGCATCATCGACATCCTGGTGCCGCCGGCGCGCGACTTCGGCTTCAACGTCAGTGCCTCGGCCGACGCCAAGGAAGGCGACAGCACCCGCCAGACCTTCCGCAAGCGCCTGCGCGAAGGTTCGCTCGACGACCGCGAGGTCGAGATCGAAGTGCTTGATGCCGCGCCGCAGATGGAAATCATGGCGCCGCCCGGCATGGAAGAAATGACGGAACAGATCAAGTCGATGTTCGCCGGCGTCGGCGGCGCGCGCAAGAAGCCGCGCAAGATGAAGATCAAGGACGCCATGAAGGTGCTGGCCGAGGAAGAAGCGGCGCGCCTGATCAACGAGGACGAGATGAAGCAGAAGGCGATCCACAATGTCGAGAACAACGGCATCGTCTTCCTCGACGAGATCGACAAGATCGCGACCCGCTCCGAGCACGGCGGCGCCGACGTCTCGCGCGCCGGCGTGCAGCGCGACCTGCTGCCGCTGGTCGAGGGCACGACGGTGAACACGAAGTACGGCATGATCCGTACCGACCACATCCTGTTCATCGCCTCGGGCGCGTTCCACCTGTCGAAGCCCTCGGACCTGATTCCCGAGCTGCAGGGCCGCTTCCCGATCCGGGTCGAACTGGAATCGCTGTCGATCGACGACTTCAAGCGCATTCTCACCAGCACCGATGCCTGCCTCACCACCCAGTACGAAGCGCTGCTGGCGACCGAAGGCATCAAGATCGATTTCACGGAAGACGGCATCCACCGCCTGGCCGAGATCGCCTTCTCCGTCAACGAGCGTACCGAGAACATCGGCGCGCGGCGCCTGTACACGGTGATGGAAAAGCTGCTCGAGGAAGTCTCGTTCGATGCCAGCGACCGCCAGGACAAGCTGGTGACGATCGATGCGGCCTACGTCAACGAACGCCTCGACGTACTCTCGGCCAACGAAGACCTGTCGCGCTACGTGCTGTAAGGAGCAAGGAGACAAACGGATGGCGAACAAGGCACTCGCAACCCGGCAGAAGATGCGCCTGCGCGTCGAACCGTCGCAGAACTTCGGCAAGCCGCGCAACCCGATCGCGGCGCTGGCCAAGGCCCGCTCGGCCGGTCCGCACGCCAAGCCGCTGTCGAGCGAGCGCCAGGCCGCCAAGCGCTTGCTCAAGAAGGCCAAGTTGACGGCCGACGAGGACGAGTGAAGAAAGGGAGCTGCGGCTCCCTTTTTTATATGGTGGCCTCCCCTGAACCATGTTTACCTAGCGTCGGGGGTGCTGCGGCACGAAAGACCGCGTGGGTTCAAGAACCTGCGCGGCCCGGCCCACCC
>DNCF01000493.1:2275-7491 GCA_003484545.1 Massilia sp.
CGGCCCGGCCCACCCTACGTGAACCGGGTTTCGTAGGGTGGGTTCTTGAACCCACGCGGTCTCATCGCTTGAATAACGACGCACCAGGCTTGATCGCCCAACGCTTCTTCGCCGACCTTCCCCGTCTTGCCCCTCCCCTTGTTCCCCTGTACATTGTGCGGCGCCACCGCCCACTGACAGGAGCCCCATGAGCTCACCCGAGCTGATCGTCGACGTGCTGCGCGCCGAGCTGCGCGCGGCCAATCTCACCTATAAAACCCTGGCCGAACGCATCGACATGAGCGAGTCGAGCGTGAAGCGCCTGTTCGGCCAGAAGGACATGCCGCTGTCGCGCCTGGCCCAGATCTGCCAGGCGGCCGGGATTGCGCTCGAGGACGTGCTGCGCCGCGCCGCCGACGCCCGGCCGCAGGCCGACACCCTGACCCTGCCGCAGGAGACGGCACTGGTCGCCAAGCCGCGCCTGCTGCTGATGGCGATCTCCTGCCTGGGGCACTGGACGCTGGAGCAGGTGGTCGAGAACTACCGCCTGACGCCGGCCGAATGCATCGGCTACCTGGCCGAGCTCGACCGCCTCGGCCTGATCGAGCTGCGCCCGCTGAACCGCTACGGGTTGCGCGTTTCGCATACCTTCCACTGGCTACCGGACGGTCCTGTGCAGCGCTTTTTCCGCGAGCACATGGTGCCCGATTATTTTTCAGGCCGCTTCGACGGGCCGGGCGAAACCTTGATGTGCCTGCCGGCGCGGCTGTCGCCGGCCAGCGCCGCCGAGGTCGCGCAGAAGATCGCGCAACTGGCGGCCGAGCTGGCGCGCCTGCACAAGCACGACCGCCGGCTGCCGCCCGAGGAGCGCGACGGGATGAGCCTGGTGGTGGGGTTCCGGTCCTGGGAATTTGCGGCGTTCACGGCGCTGCGGCGCTAACAGCGAACGCGCATTTGCGGGCTAGGCGGCGCGAGATGGATGGCGAACGCGCGGCCTGCCGGCCGGCGTTCGCCGCTCTATTGAGTGCTTACTGCGTCACCGGCTGCCCGGCGGCCGGGCCGCCCATCACGCGCGTCGGCGGCGGCATTTGCGGCTGGGCCGGCGGTGGTGGGGCCTGGTTGCCCTGCATCGACTGGTTACCTTGCGTGGCCGGGTTGGCCTGCACGGCGCCGTTGTAGTTGGCGGCCGCCGGCGAGGGCGGGGTTTCCTGGGGCGGTTCCTCGTTCGGGCCGACCACGGGATCGACTTCGCCCGGCGGCGGCGGCGGGCGCACGGCGCCGGGGGGGGTTTGCGGCTCCACCTGCGGCGTTTCGGCCATCGGCTCGGGTTGCTGCTGTGGCATCGCCGCCGGCATGGCGGCGCCGGACAGCGGCACGGCCGGCTTGGTGTCGGCCGCCAGTTCGATGCGTTTCATGACGCCGCCGTCGGACAGCATCACGTAGCGCGGATGCACTTCGCTGATCGTCACGCCGGGCGCGATCTCCTTGCCCACCGTCAAAGCCTTGGGCGGCTGGCCGTCGGCGACGAGGATGGCGACGCTGTCGCGGCCGGCCGCGACGATGCCGGTCAATTGATAATTGGTGACGACCGCGGTCGCGGCCTGGCCGCCAAACAGGGTGGCGGCGGCGTCGGCCGACGGCTCGGGGACGACGGCCGGCGGCGCAGCAGCGATCTGACGCTGCTGCGGCTTGTACAACTGCATGCCCCAGTAGGTGGCGGAGACCGCCAGGAAGACCAGGGCAAGCAGGGTGAGAAGGAGAGGCAGACGCTTCATGATGTCCTTGTTAGCGCACCAGCTGGTTGATTTCAATGATCGGCATCAGGACGGCCAGCACGATCAGCAGCACGACCAGGCCCATGGCCAGGATCAGCACCGGCTCGAGCAGGCCGGCGATGGTCAGCGTGCGCCGTTCGAGGTCGGCCTGCTGCGAGTTGGCGGCGCGCTCGAGCATGGCCGGCAGTTCGCCGGTGATCTCCCCGGCGCGGATCATGTGCACCAACATCGGCGGGAAATGTTTTTGCGCCGACAAGGCCCGCGCCAGGCTGACGCCTTCGCGCACGCTGCCCGTCGCCTGTTCGACCAGTTCGCGCATCGCGACGTTCGATAAAGTTTCGCGGCTGGTGTCGAGGGCGCGCAGGATCGGCACGCCGGAGCCGGTCGTGATCGCCAGCGTGCTGGCAAAGCGCGCCGTGTTCAGGCTGCGCTCGAACTTGCCGTAGATCGGCGCGGTCAGGAGCCAGGTGTGCCAGCGCCGTTTCAGTACGGGATTCTGCAGCGCCCGGCGCCAGGCGAACCAGGCCGCGACCAGCACGATCCCGACGAGGATGCCCCAGGCCCGCGTAAAGTCGGACACCGCCAGCATCACTACTGTGAGGAAAGGCAATTGCTGCTTGGTGTTGGCGAACACCGAGACGATCTGCGGCACCACGTAGGTGAGCAGGAAGATCACGATGGCAAAGGCGACCACGGTGACGATCGCCGGATAGGTGAACGCGAGGCGCACCTTCTGCACCAGGGCATTGCGGCGCTCGATGTAGTCGGCCAGGCGCGACAGCACGCGCGACAGCTGGCCGATCTGTTCGCCCGAAGCGACCAGCGCGCGGTAGATCTCGGCGAAATCGCGCGGGTGGCGCGACAGCGCTTCCGAGAACGGCATGCCGCCCATCACTTCCGAGCGGATCGAGGCGATCAGGTCGCGCAGGTAGGGTTTTTCCGCCTGTTCCAGCAGCGCGGTAAAGGCTTGCTCCAGCGGCAACCCGGCTTCCAGCAGGCTGGCCAGCTGGCGCGTGAACAGCGCCAGTTCGACCTGCGACAGGCGCTCGCCGATGCCGCGTGCCCGGGTCGTGCCGCTAGCGTCGACCTGGGCCGCGATGGCCTCGACGTTCAGCGGCGTCAGCCCTTGCGTGCGCAGGTCGGCACGCGCCGCGCGCGGACTGTCGGCGTTGACCACGCCCTTGCGCGTGGCGCCACCCGCATCGACGGCCTCGTAACGAAATGCCGGCATGGCTTAGTCCTTGGTCACGCGCAGCAGCTCGGCCTGGGTGGTGACGCCCTCCCGCAGCCAGCGCTCGCCGTCTTCGCGCATCGTCTTCATGCCGCTCTTCTGCGCCGTTTCGCGGATTTCGGCCTCCGAGGCCTGGTTGTGGATCTGGGCGCGGATCTGCTCGTCCGTTTCCAGCAGCTCGTAGACGCCGACCCGGCCGTGGTAGCCGGTGTGGCCGCAGCGCTCGCAGCCGACCGCATGCCATTGCACGCCATCGCTCTTCTTGCAATGCGGACAGAGCTTACGGACCAGGCGCTGCGCCATCACGCCCAGCAACGATGACGATAACAAGAACGGTTCGATGCCCATGTCGAGCAGGCGGGTGACGGCCGAGGCGGCGTCGTTGGTGTGCAGGGTCGCCAGCACCAGGTGGCCGGTGAGCGAGGCCTGCACGGCGATCTGCGCCGTTTCCAGGTCGCGGATCTCGCCGATCATGATCACGTCCGGGTCCTGGCGCAGGATGGCGCGCAGGGCCTTGGCGAAGGTCATGTCGATGCGGGCGTTGACCTGGGTCTGGCCGACGCCGTTCAGGTCGTACTCGATCGGGTCTTCCACCGTCATGATGTTGGTGGTCGAGGCGTTCAGGCGCGACAGCGCCGCGTACAGCGTGGTCGTTTTACCGGAACCGGTCGGGCCGGTGACGAGCACGATGCCGTGCGGTTGATTGATCAGCTTGTCGAACTGCGGCAGCATCTCCGGGCTCATGCCCAGGTGCGACAGATCGAGGCGCCCGGCTTCCTTGTCGAGCAGACGCAGCACGGCGCGCTCGCCGTGGCCGGTCGGCAAGGTCGAGACGCGCACGTCGACCGGCTTGCCGCCGATGCGCAGCGTGATGCGGCCATCCTGCGGCAGGCGTTTTTCGGCGATGTCGAGCTGCGACATGATCTTGATACGCGAGATCAGCGAAGCGTGGATGCCCTTGCGTGGACGCACGATGTCGCGCAGCGCGCCGTCGATGCGAAAGCGCACGACCGAAGTCTGCTCGAACGGTTCGATGTGAATGTCGGAGGCGCCCTCGCGCAGCGATTGCGTCAGCAGCGCGTTGATCATGCGGATCACGGGCGCGTCGTCGGAGGATTCGAGCAGGTCTTCGATGGCCGGCACGTCCTGCAGCAGCTTGGTCAAATCGAGGTCGGCGTCGAACTCGTCGGCCACCTGCGAGGCGTCGCCGCCGCTGCCGGCATAGGCCTTGGCGATGGCGTCGTCGAGCTCGCTCCGGTCGAGGCGGCGCAGCGCGATGCGGCCGAAGCGCAGCGCCAGCTCGGGCGTAACCTGGTACTTGACGTTGGCCCATTCGACCCGCGGCCGGTAGCTGTAGTCGAGATGCTGTTCGCTCACCACCTGCAGCACCGCCGACCAGCGCGGCCCCAGCCGCAGGTCGGCCTGGAGTCCGAGCCGGCTGTCGACCTGCGGGCTCCATTCGTGCGAGCGGCCGGCCCCGCTGGCCTTCATCGCCGAGGAGCTGTAGTCGGCATGGCGTTCGCTGGAATGGGCCGCGCCCAGGGTGCCGAAGCCGGAAAGCTTCCAGCCCGGCGCGCTGTCGCCGGCGGCCAGGGCGGCGCCGCTCGTGCCCAGGAGAAGGAGGAGGACGGGCAGGAGGACTGGCAGGCTCGCGCGGAGGGAAGCGCGCCACGCCTTGGCGGGAATCGGGTAAGGATACATCGTGTCAAAATCGTCAGGGAGGCCTCTGGCCGCGCAGGCGACGGAGGAAGCGGTGTGGTCGTTGTCGGCCGACATAAGTCGTGCGCCAGGCCGGAAGCGACTTTAGCGAACGGCTCATTGAAAGTCGATGAATTTACGTGAGGAAATTAAGAGGTCTTCCTCTAGCGTTGCGTGATGGCAACGAGCGTTGTCTTTACAATATCGCGCCCGCGTTGGCGCATCGTTTGTTCAAGATACCAAGATACGGCCCGCTACCCGGCGCGCATCGCCAGGCCGGGCATTAGCGGGTATGATGGCGGGGTTGGCTGTCATCCCGACAAGCTTTTTGCCGATTCCGATCACGAACCGATGCGCCGCTGGATCCTCATCATGTTGTTGCTGGTCTATCCCTTCCAGGTCGCCCTGGCTGTGGCCGACCGTTGCTGCGTGACGACGCCGGCCGGGCTCACCCACCACGTCGCCGCCGGCAAGGACGGTTTCACCGCCCAGCCGGCGTTCGTGGTCGACGACGGCGCCGCCCTGCTGGCCGG
>DNCF01000494.1 GCA_003484545.1 Massilia sp.
GCCGTGCCCGCGCAGCAGATCGAACGCCGTCCTCAGGGCGGTGGCGTCGCGGTCGACCAGCACAACGCCGGCGTCCTCGGCGGCGAAACGCAGCGCCGCACTGAGGCCAATGCCGCCGGCGGCGCCGGTGACGAGGACGGTCTTGTTCGAGAATCGCATGCCCCCTCCTCCACGCGGCCTTACTCCGCATTGCGCGGCGCGCTGGTGGCGGTCGCGGCATCAAGGGACGTGGGCGCGGGCGGACCGGCGAGCCCGGGGTAATCCTGGCCAAGGGCCACCGGCACCTGCAGGCAGACGCTCTGGGTCGGCAGCACCTCGGTCCAGTCGGCGATCAGGTCGCGGTAGGCCAGCCCGACGGGCCGCAGCTGGCGGTCGAGGTCGGCCAGGCCGAGGGCATTGACGCGGCCATTGTCTTCGCGCAGGCCGCTGTCCCAGTCGACCTGGTCGGTCAGCGAATACCAGGTGAAGCCGACGATGGGCACGCCGTTGTTACGCACGCGCAGCACGTTCGCCCATTCCTTGCGCAGCCAGCGCACCGCCTCGTCGCCGGCGGGTCCCTGGCACAGGTTGGTCTCGGTATGCATGACGGGCAGGCGGTAGCGGTTGTAGTACTGGTGGGTGATGACGGCGTAGCCGAAGATCTCGCCGGACGCCCTGGTCGCGCCGTCCGCCGACACGTGGTGCTCGTTGGTCTGGTAGTAATCGTTCCCCATCAGGCAGTGGTGCTTCAGGTTGTTGTTCAAGAAGAAGTGGTATTCGTCGCGGGTCATGCCGTTGTCGAGCAGGTACTCGTACATGGTGGAGTCGACGCGGCGGCCGTAGTTCAAGTCCAGCGACAGGAAGCGGCGCGCGTTCATCGCTTCCGCCGGCCCGATGGCGGCCGGCTTCACGGCATGGAAGTACTCGGTGGATTCGCTCTGGATGAACAAGGCATCCGGACGCACCCGCAGGATGGCGCGCATGGCCAGCAGGTTGGCCTTCACCACGTGCTTCAGTGCCGTGACGAAGGCCCGGTCGCTGCGCATCTGTTCGTTCCACCAGCCGTAGAGGGCGGAAAACAGCGCGCAGATCGACATCTCGTTGACCGGCGTGTAGAGCTGGATCCACGGATAGCGCTGGGCAAACGCGCGGGCATAGGCGGCGAAGATCTCGGGAAAGTCCGGGTTCTGGAAGTCGCCGATGAAATCGGGCACGCCGAAGTGGCAGAGATCGACGATCGCCACCAGGTTGCGCCGGCGCAGGTCGGGGAAGACCTCGTCGGCGAACGACCAGTCGTAGCGCCCCGCGCCCAGCAGGCTCGTGTGCAAGGGCGGACCATAGCGCAGGAAGCGGATGCCGATCTCCTCGACCAGGTCGAAATCGCGCCGCCAGTGCCGGTAGTGGCCGCACTTGGCCATCTCGTCCATGCGGACCCGGCCGGCCGCGATGGTCGGGATGCTGTTTTCGATGCCGGTTGCGAAGATGAAGCCAGGTTGACTCGATACCATGTGCCGTCCCGTGTGCCGGGACGCGCGTGAAGAGCACGACTGGGCCGGCACCGGTTTAGACCACGCGGCTTCGCTACAGGTTCTCCTGGCCTGATTTTCCGGACATCGTGCGCCGGCGCAGGCTGTAGATCATGAAGGCGACCACGGCCAGGTTGAGCACGGCCAGGCAGGCGGGCAGCCAGCCGGGGCGGCGAACCAGCTCGTGCAGCTCGAAAGGCAGGTAGACCGCGCCGCTGGCGGCGGCAAAGCCTTCGCCCCAGGCGCGGCCGAACCACAGGCCGTAGGCCTCGACCATGCGCACGGCGGCGTAGGCGAGCGCCGCCGCAGCCAGCTGCAACAGGTGTGCATCGTCGAGCCTGGCCGCATAGGCGAGGAAGATGCGCGGTATGTGGGAGGCGGGATTCAGGTGGGCGTGCCGCACCAGGATCTCGGCAAAGTGCTGGACGTCCCGGTGCAGCAGCGAGAACAGGCCGAAACCGGTCAACAGGATCACCAGCCCCTTTGCCGCCTCGAGCATGGCAACGGCGCGCAGGCCCTGGGACAGGCGCACGCTCACGTCCCCGGCGTTGCCGAAGGCGCACGCGCGGGCACGGACGCCGCCATCAGACGCACACGCCGCACGGTCCCCGCGCTCAACGCAGGCAGGTGACGTAGGCCTCGTCGCCGGCGGCCAGGTCGCTGGCCGCGCCGCTCAGCAGGTTGACGGTCGCATAGGTATCGGCCGCGGCGCCGGCGGTCTTGGTCCAGGCGTCGCCGCCCTTCCAGCCGCGCCCGTCCAGTTCGCCCGACGCGACCAGCTCCGCCAGTTCGTTCCTGGTCGGCAGGCGCCAGGGCTTCTGTCCCTTGATCGTCGTGTTCTTGCAGAACGCGTCGGCCTTGGCCCAGTTCAGCTGGAAGGAAGCCGGCATCCACATCACTTCGCCGCGCGACACATAGCCGGCGGTGGTGGCGGGCGCCACGCAGACGCCGTTCTCGTTGACCGAGGGCGCTTCGCAGACGCGCGCTTTCACGGTCAGCGTCGTGCTGGTCCAGGTCGGGTTGTAGCTGCCGCGCTCTCCCTGCCGCGCCGTAATGGTGGCGACGCCGGCGCGGCCGATCGTCACCGTCTTGCCGTTGATGCTGGCCACCGCGTTATCGCTGCTGGCGAATTCGAATGGTGCCGGGCTGTCCGAGGTCGGCGCCACCAGGTCGAATGGCGGATCGCCCTCGGTCTTGGTGATCGGCGGGAATTCGCCGAGCTGTACCCCGTTGTCGCTGCAGGCGGCAAGCAGGAGCAGCGCGGCGGCCGCGGTGAGGGAGAGTCGCTGGAAGCGCATGGGTCGGGATATCCGGGCAAAAAAGATGGGGCAGTATAGCACCTGAAGGCAACAATGATTGACAAAATCGCATGCATTTCGGGTAACAAGTTTGCGCCCGTCGAACCCGCTTTCGGCAGAAGCCTGATCCAGAAGCCTGGCTCATGAATCGCATACCGATATGAGATTATCTTATTAAACAAACAATGCATGGGCTGTTAAGCTTGCGCTCCTCGACGCTTCACGGCCTGTCGCGCTCACGCTTGGCGCCACTTCAAACGCCCGCCTGCCGATCGCCGTAAGATGTCTTGTTCTTCACGATCCGGCGCATATCCGCGCCCTCTTCTGGCGTTCGCGGCGCCCACAAGGCGCCTTCCTGGAGGCAACATGCAACGCAATCTGGAACACCCGTCCCAAGCACCAGCGCAGGAGGCCACGCAGGCAGCTATTTTTTCCCTGATCGGCGACACGCCGCTGGTCCAGGTCACCCGGCTCGACACCGGCCCCTGCCAGCTCTTCCTGAAACTGGAATCGCAAAATCCCGGCGGCTCGATCAAGGACCGGATCGGCGTGGCGATGATCGCCGCCGCCGAGCGCGACGGCCGCCTGCAGCCCGGCGGCACCGTGGTCGAGGCCACCGCCGGCAACACCGGCCTGGGCCTGGCGCTGGTGGCGCGCATCAAGGGCTACCGCGTGGTGCTGGTGGTGCCCGACAAGATGGCCGCCGAAAAGGTCCTGCACCTGAAGGCCCTGGGCGCCGAGATCCACCTGACCCGTTCCGACGTCGGAAAGGGCCACCCCGAGTACTACCAGGACTACGCCGCGCGCCTGGCGCGCGAGATCCCGGGCGCCTGGTTCGCCGACCAGTTCAACAACCCGGCCAACCCGCTGGCCCACGAAACCACGACCGGCCCCGAGATCTGGGAGCAGACCGGACACGCACTCGACGCCATCGTGGTCGGCGTCGGCTCCTCCGGCACCCTGACCGGCCTGTCGCGCTACTTCGCCCGGGTCCAGCCGGACCTGGAATTCGTGCTGGCCGATCCGCAGGGCTCGATCCTGGCCGAGTACGTCCAGACCGGGCGCCTGTCGACCGAGGCTGGGTCCTGGGCGGTCGAGGGCATCGGCGAGGATTTCATCCCAGGCATCGCCGACCTGTCGCGGGTGCGCAGCGCCTACACCATCAGCGACGAGGAAAGCTTCAACACGGCGCGCGCCCTGCTCCAGCACGAAGGCATCCTGGCCGGCTCGTCCAGCGGCACCCTGCTGGCCGCCGCCCTGCGCTATTGCCGTGAACAGACCACGCCGAAACGGGTCGTCACTTTTGTGTGCGACACCGGGACGCGCTACCTGACCAAGGTCTACAGCGACGGCTGGATGGTCGACCAGGGCCTGCTGCACCGCCCGCAGCTGGGCGACCTGCGCGACCTGATCGGGCGCCGCTTCGACGCCGGCGAAGTCGTCACCGTGGCGCCGACCGACACCCTGCTCACCGCCTTCAACCGCATGCGCAGCAGCGACCTGGCCCAGCTGCCGGTGATCGACAACGGCCACCTGGTGGGCATCATCGACGAGTCCGACCTGCTGCTGCACGTGACGCGCGAATCCGGGCGCTTCAAGGCGCCGGTTTCCAGCACCATGACGGCGCAGCTGCAGACGCTCAAACCGTCGGCCGGCATGGACCAGCTACGCGACATCCTCGACCGCGGCCTGACCGCCGTCATCGCCGACGGCGAGCGCTTCTACGGCCTGATCACCCGCTTCGACCTCCTCAACCATTTGCGCAGGACCTTATCGTGACCGAATCCAACAACAAGCAGCATCTCGCCACCCGCGTCATCCACGGCGGCCAGTCGCCCGAACCCGCCACCGGCGCGGTGATGCCGCCGATCTTCGCCACCTCGACCTTCGTCCAGGAGAGCCCGGGCGTGCACAAGGGCCTGGACTACGGGCGCTCGCACAACCCGACGCGCTGGGCGCTCGAGCGCTGCGTGGCCGACATCGAAAGCGGCAGCGCCGCCTTTGCTTTCGCCTCGGGCCTCGCGGCCATCTCGGCGGTGCTGGAATTGCTCCCTAGCGGGTCGCACATCGTCGCCGGCGACGACATGTACGGCGGCACCTACCGCCTGTTCGAACGCGTGAGGAGAAAAAGCGCGGGCCACGACTTCAGCTACGTGAACCTGGCCGATCCGGAAGCGCTGGCGGCGGCCATCAGGTCCGAGACGAAGATGGTCTGGGTCGAGACGCCGACCAATCCGATGCTGAAGCTGGCCGACCTGGCGGCGATCGCGAAGCTGTGCCGCGAGCGCGGCATCGTCAGCGTCTGCGACAACACCTTCGCCAGCCCCATCGTCCAGCGCCCGCTGGAGTCCGGCATCGACATCGTGGTGCACTCGACCACCAAGTACATGAACGGGCACTCGGACGTGATCGGCGGCGTCGCCGTGGTCGGCACCGAGCCACACCATACGGCCTTGCGCGAACAGCTCGGCTTCATCCAGAACGCGGTGGGCGCCATTCAAGGCCCCTTCGACAGCTTCCTGGTGCTCCGCGGGATCAAGACCCTGGCCCTGCGCGTCGAGCGCAGCAGCGCCAACGCCCTGGCCCTGGCCCAGTGGCTGGAGCGCGAGCCGAAGGTCCGCAAGGTGCATTACCCAGGCCTGGAGTCGCATCCCCAGCACGCGCTGGCGCGGCGCCAGATGGATGGCTATGGCGGCATCATCTCGATCGAGCTCGATACCGACCTGGCCGGCGCGCGGCGTTTCCTGGAAACGTGCTCGGTGTTCACCCTGGCCGAAAGCCTGGGCGGCGTGGAGAGCCTGATCGAGCATCCGGCCCTGATGACGCATGCGACCATTCCGCCGGCGCAGCGCGCGGAGCTGGGGATCGGCGACAGCCTGATCCGCCTGTCGGTCGGCATCGAGCATCTGGAGGACCAGCGCGCCGACCTGGCGCGCGCGCTCGCGGCGCTGTCGTAGCCAACGATAGTGGCCAAGCGTCGCGGCCAGCCGTAGCGGCCAAGATTAGTGGCCAAGATTAGTGGCCAGGATTAGTGGCCAAGTAGTCAGGCGACGGCCAGGGTCAGCAATCGGGGCGCCGTGGCGGACGCCTCGTCTTCCGTCGTGTCGGCCGCCTCGTCGCGCAGCCTGAAGGTGGCGACCAGGCGCGCCAGTTCCGCGGCCTGTTCGCGCATCGATTCCGCCGCCGCCGCGGCCTGTTCCACCATGGCCGCGTTCTGCTGGGTCGACAAATTCATCTCGGCGATTGCCTGGCCGAGCTGGGCGACGCCGCCTGCCTGGCCGGCGCTGGCGGTATCGATGGCGTCCAGGATATCGGCGACGTCACGCACGTGCGAGAGCATCGCGCGCATGGTGGCGCCGGCCGCGTTGGCGATGCCGGTGCCGGCCTCGATCTCGCCGCTGGATGCGCCGATCAGGGTCTTGATTTCCTTTGCCGCCTGGGCCGAATGCTGGGCCAGGCTGCGCACCTCGGCGGCCACGACCGCGAAGCCGCGCCCTTCAGCCCCGGCGCGCGCCGCTTCCACCGCCGCGTTCAGGGCCAGGATGTTGGTCTGGAAGGCGATGCCGTCGATCACCGAGATGATCTCGACGATCTTGCTGGCCGAGGCGTTGATCGCGCCCATGGTCTCGACCACCTGGGACACCACCACGCCGCCCTTGCCCGCCACTTCCGAGGCCGAGCCGGCCAGCACGTTGGCCTGGCGCGCGTTGTCGGCGTTCTGCTTGACGGTCGAGGTCAGTTCTTCCATCGACGAGGCGGTTTCCTCCAGCGAACCGGCCTGCTGCTCGGTGCGCGAGGACAGGTCGAGGTTGCCGTCCGCGATCTCGTTCGAGGCGGTGGCGATGTTGTCGGTGCCGGCGCGTACCCGGGTCACGATCTCGACCAGCGAATCGTTCATGTCGCGCAGCGCGGCCATCAGGCGGCCGGTCTCGTCGTTCGAACGGACGTCGATTTTCTGGGTCAGGTCGCCCTGGGCCACGCCGCCGGCGATCTTCACCGCCGCCTGCAGCGGCAGGACGATGGCGCGCACCAGCAGCCAGCCGAGGACGGTCGCCACCACCACGCCGAACAGCAGGCCGGCGACGCACACCGCCAGCACCAGCTGGTAGGTCCGCTGCGATTCCTCGTAGTCGGCTTTGGCGGTCTGCTGCTGCATCTCCACCAGCTCGTTGATGGTGCGGTTCATCGGCTCGAACAGGCGCCACATGTCGCCGTTGACGATCTGGGCGGCGCGCGCGGTGTCCTGCGCGCGGATCGCGGCGATCGCGGGCTGCAGGCCCTGCTCCAGGAAGACCTTGCGTTCGGCGGCGAAGCGCTCGGCAAGCGCCTTTTCCTGCGGAAGCATGTCGGTGTCCATGTATTCGGCCCAGCGCGCCGAAACGCGCTGGGCATTGGCTTCCACCCGGTCCATCATCGCGGCGACGTTCTGGGCGTCCGGCTGGCTGGCCCTGACCAGGTTGAGCTGGGTCAGCGTCAGCAGGCGGCCGACGTCGTCGAGGTCGGCCAGGGCCAGCAGGCGATCGCTGTACATCT
The DNA here is from genome assembly GCA_003484545.1 of Massilia sp. Lineage (GTDB taxonomy): Bacteria > Pseudomonadota > Gammaproteobacteria > Burkholderiales > Burkholderiaceae_D > Telluria. The sequence continues at coordinate 7,337 of DNCF01000494.1, forward strand.
CCTCGAGCGCGCCGTTGGCCTTGCTGAGGTTGAGGATACCGATGGCGAAACCGACGATCAGCTCGAAGACGAGGAAGGCGAGCACGAAGATCAGGCGCGTCTTGATGGTGAGGTTCTTGAACATGTAGGGGCCCGTGCAAGGGGTAACAGGTTGGTGGGTGGCCGGTCGCAACTGGCCAGACTCCCCTGATTATAGAAACAACTGAATCCGTACGGAAACTTTCTGGCTAATACCCTACCGGTTTCATGGGTTTCTCGTCGCCCTTCCACAACAAGTCGTGGTCCATGCATGGCTCCGGCCCCTGTTTGGGCCCCTGCGGGCCTGCCGGTTTGCCTATAGAATGCTGCGACGCAATTTCTACATATTTCTGTTTTTACAGCCGCTGATCCGGCTGCTCGACAACAAGAGGCAAGCATGACCCTTCCCATCCTCCTGAACCTGGCCGTCGCCCTGGCGGTCTGCGTCCTGCTCTACCGCATGCAGGCCAGCCACCAGTCCTTCACGCGCCGCGTGTTCACCGGCCTTGGCCTGGGCGTGCTGCTCGGCGCCGCCCTGCAGGCGATCTATGGCGCCGCCTCGCCCGAAGTGAGCGGCACCAATGCCTGGCTGGATGTGGTCGGCAGCGGCTACGTGAAACTGCTGCAGATGATCGTGATCCCGCTGATCATGGTCTCGATCGTCGGCGCCATCCTCAAGTTGCGCGACGCCGCCTCGCTCGGCAAGATCAGCGCGCTCACCATCGGCATCCTGATCGCCACCACCGCGGTGGCGGCCATGATCGGCATCGCGATGGCCAAGCTGTTCGGCTTGAGCGCGGTCGGCCTGACCGCTTCGGCGGCGGAAGTGGCGCGCGGCGAATACCTGCAAGGCTCGCTCTCGACGGCGAAGGAGATTTCCCTGCCCTCGATGATCCTGTCCTTTATCCCGGCCAATCCCTTCCTCGACATGACCGGCGCGCGCAAGACCTCGACCATTGCGGTGGTGCTGTTCTCGGTGTTCATCGGCATCGCCGCCACCGGGATCGCCGCCAAGAAGCCGGCCGAGTTCGCCTCGTTCAGCCACTTCGTGCACGTCGCCCACACCATCGTGATGCGCATGGTGACCCTGGTGCTGCGCCTGACGCCGTTCGGCGTGTTCGCCCTGATGACCAAGGTGGTGGCCGGCTCCAGCCTGCAGGACATCCTGAACCTGCTGAACTTCGTGCTGGCGTCCTACAGCGCCCTGTTCCTGATGTTCGGCGTGCACCTGCTGCTGGTCGCCCTGGCCGGCTACAACCCGCTGCGCTTCGTGAAGAAGATCATGCCGGTGCTGGTGTTTGCTTTCACCTCCAGGACCAGCGCGGGGTCGATCCCGATGAACGTGGCGACCCAGACGCGCCGCCTCGGCACGCCCGAGGGCATCGCCAACTTCTCCGCCTCGTTCGGCGCCACCATCGGCCAGAACGGCTGCGCCGGCATCTACCCGGCGATGCTGGCGGTGATGATCGCGCCCACGGTCGGCATCGATCCGTGGAACATGGCCTTCCTGCTGCCGCTGCTTGCCATCGTCGTGTTCGGCTCGATCGGCGTGGCCGGGGTCGGCGGCGGGGCCACCTTCGCGGCCCTGATCGTGCTGTCCGCGCTCGACCTGCCGGTGGCGCTGGCGGGCCTGCTGATCTCGATCGAACCGCTGATCGACATGGGCCGCACCGCGCTCAACGTGAGCGGCTCCATCACGGCCGGCACCCTCACCTCGCGTGTCCTCGGCGCCAGCAACATGGCGGTCTTTAATAGCGACGAGGAAACCAACCTGGACGGCGAAGAACAGGCCGCCTGAGCGGTTTACCGGGCGCGTTTTCGCGCCGCTTGCCGCCACGTTTGTTAGCAAAAAGTATCGTGCGCTGACCCGCTGACGAATCCGTCTAAGATGACGCCATGTCAATAATCATGGCGGACAACGAATGGAACAGAAGTGGCCACAGGAAATCTGGCTGGTCAGGCACGGGCAAAGCGCGGGTAACGTCGCGCGTGACGCGGCCGAGGCTGCGTCCGGGCACCTGATCGACATCGCCGAGCGCGACGTCGACGTGCCCCTGTCCGAGCTAGGCATCCGCCAGTCCCAGGCCCTGGCCTCCTGGTTCGCCGCCCTGGCACCCGGCCAGCGCCCGAGCGTGGTGCTGCACTCGCCCTACGTGCGCGCCGCCGAGACCGCGAACATCCTGATGCGCCGCCTCGAACGCGAGTCGCTGCTGGCCGTGCACGCCGACGAGCGCCTGCGCGAAAAGGAGTTCGGCATCCTCGACCGCCTCACCACGCACGGCATCGCCCACAAGTATCCCGAGCTCTACGCCCAGCGCCAGCACGTCGGCAAGTTCTATTTCCGCCCGCCCGGCGGCGAAAGCTGGTGCGACGTCATCCTGCGCCTGCGCAGCGTACTCGACACCATCACCCGCGAATACTGCGGCGAACGGGTTCTCATCGTCGCCCACCAGGTGATCGTCAACTGCTTCCGCTACCTGATCGAGCGCCTCGACGAGGCCAGCATCCTGGCTTTCGACCGCGCCGGCGACGTGCCGAACTGCTCGGTCACCTCCTACGCCTTCGACCCGGCCGCCGGCAAGCGCGGCAAGCTGGTGGTGCGCCTTGTCAACTTCGTCGCACCCCTCGAAGCGAGCGGCACGCCGGTCACGGTGGGCAAGGACGTGCCGTCGGCGCCCAAGGCCTGAAGCCGCTGCCGCCCCCAACCATGAACGCCATCCACAACGCACCCGCCATGCACGACGTCACCACCGAACTGCTGCGCGCCTGGCCGCTGCCGATGCCGGGCGAAGACAGCGACAAGGAAGCGCGCGGCCACGTGCTGGTGCTGGGCGGCTCGCGCGAAATGCCGGGCGCCGTCATCCTGGCCGCCACCGCCGCGCTGCGTGCCGGCGCCGGCAAGCTGACCATCGCCCCCGGGGCCAGCGTGGCCCCGCTGGGGGCGATGGTCAGCTTGCCAAGTCGG
>DNCF01000078.1 GCA_003484545.1 Massilia sp.
TGCATCTCGCGCAGCGCGTCGGGGTCGCTCGCCGCCGGGTCCTTCGCGGCGCGCGGCAGCGCCACCGGACCCTGCACGCGGCTGGCGCGGTCCCAGCTGAACCAGTCGTGGCCGACGCGGAACTGCACCGCGCGCTCGTCGCTGGAAAACTGCGGGTCTTCGGCCTTCACGCCCTTCGTGATCTGGACCAGGGCACCGTTCTTCAGGTCGCGCTCGAACAGGTCGCCGTTGCGCACCAGGACGGCGCGGGTGTGGGCGCGGTTGTAGACCACGTTCGGGCTGTCGAGCTTTGCCAGTTCGGCGTCAAGCACGCGGCGCGGCTGGCCGCCCTGGACCGCCTCGAAGGTGTCGCGCAGCTGCGAGCCGGTGCGCTTCTGCTTGAAGAAGACCTGTTTGCCGTCCCAACTCCACCATGCCTGTTCGGCGGGGTTGCCGATCCAGTCGGGGTGGGCCATGGCCTGGTCGAGGGTGACGGGTGTCGGCGCGGCGGCGGCGGCAGCCGGCAGGGCGGCGAACGCGGCAAAGATCGTAAGTGCAGGAAGTCGCATCGTGAATGAGTGGTGGGTGAACGAAATAGCTTTCTGGCTAGAAAAATGCGCATGCATTCTAGCTCAGCCACCATGCGACGGGGAGGTTTGCGGAAGATTAATCCGCAAGAAAAAATGTAATCGGCGTAAGTACTTACGTCAGTATTGACGCAAGGACGTACGCCGTCTCCGCACCGAAGCGGGAAGGGAATGCGGCATGTTGCGCCGCGATGTTCAGCCGGCGCGGCGCGCGTCTTTCGGCTGGCGCGGCAGGAACAGGGTGATGCGTGCGACGACGGCGACGAGGGCGATGCCGACCGGCAGGTATTCGAATGCTTCCATGATCAAGTCCTCTTCAATATTGGTGATGTTGCGTTGCAGTATAGGACGAGGGCTGCCATAAATAAACTTTTGATTTGTGATGCCGGCGATAGGTTTTGTGAATGATTTTGTTGCCCTGGCCACAATAGATATTTAACGCAGGAATAACCCGACTGTGGCTCTGCCGTATGTACGGGGCGTAGCACGGATGCTGGTGGGCGCGCAGATGGAGTCTCTGCAAGGAAGCTTGTGGTCCGTAAAAGCAAGACCGCGTGGGGACAAGTCCCCACCCTACGAAACTGCTCCTGTAGGGTGGGCACTCGTGCCCACGCGGTCTGGTACTGATGCAAGGCTGCGGCCTGGCCGCAAGCCCGACGTGCTGCTTAGCCGCGGTTGGCCAGGTGGCGCAATTCGGCCGCCAGGTTCGGCGAGAACGATTCCGATTGCGCTGCCAGCGACAGCAGTTCGTTGCGGGCGACCATGGCCTGCTGGGCGGCGTCCTTGCGTGCGCCGAAGAGCCAGCCGCCGTGGGCGACGTAGAGCTGTTCGCAGAAGTGGCGGATGGTGGCGAACAGGCCGGATTGGTGGCGCAGTCCCTTGCTCTGCGCCTGGGTGATCGTTGCTGCAGTCATGTTTAGCTCCGTAAATACTGTGTGATGTTGCAGTGCAGTATAAATACCTTGGAGCTATAAATAAACTTTCGGTTTGTGATACCAGCGATTCATTCCAAGAATGATTCAGGACTGTCATCAGGTCTCAACGATGCGCGGTTATCACTGCCGGAAAGATCCCATCCGGCTGCGTAGAACAAACCTACTCCTGTTCCTTCGATTGGGCCCCGCCGAACAAACGATCCTTCGCTGCCAGCAAACGCTGGACCTTGGCGCCCATCTTCATCAGTTGCGCCAGCGACTCCGGCGACAGACGCTGCAGGTCGTCGAACCAGTTGTTGGCCAGGTCGACCAGCTCGTGCATTTCGCGCATGCGCTGTTGCGCAAACGCATCTTCCGGTGTCTTCGCATTCGCCAGCAGGGATTCGCGCAGCACCGACAGGGTCGGGGCGACTTCGCGCCGGCGCCGCTCGGCCGCCACCACGCGGAAGATTTCCCACACGTCGCCCAGCGAAGTGAAATATTCGCGGCGGTCGCCGGGAACGCGGTGCAGGCGCACCAGCCCCCAGGATTGCAGTTCCTTCAGCCCGATGCTGACGTTCGAACGGGAAATGCCCAGCTTCTCGCCGATGTCGTCGGCATGCAGCTGCTGCTCGGTGACGAAGAGCAGGGCGTAGATCTGGCCCACCGTGCGGTTGATGCCCCAGCGGCTGCCCATCTCGCCGAAATGGCTGACAAAGGTGTGAACGAGCGGAGTCACGGTAGCGAACTTTTCGAAAGTTTGGAAAGTTCGATTATCTCACGGGGCAAACCTGGCCAATCGAAGCCCTTACTGTCTGTCCGGGTAATACCTGAGCAGCTTACTGGCCTTCTCGTGACAGAAGAGAATTTGCACTGCATAATTTCACTGTTTTCTGAAAATTCAGAAGTTATTGCAGGTTGCGAAAGCATCCTGTGCGGGCAGGGATGACTCCGCCCGGTTTCACTGCAGAGCTGAGAAGAATGGATTCGCACCGCGCCCGTCATGCTGTTTTCTGGATCGCCACCTTCGCGATCCTGTGGGGCCTGCTGCTGCCATCGCTGGCCCCGGCCGCGCACTCCGCTCCGGGCCGGACCTGGATCGATGCCTGCCCCTCGGCCGGCGTCACCCAGCTCAGGCTCGACATGCCGCAGGCCGGCGAAGTCCGCAAGCGCGAAGCCGCCGGCGGCCGCCCGGACTGCGTTCCACAAGCGGATGTCCTCGCCATCGCGGCCGTAGCCGCGTACCGGATGTGGATCGACGCCGATCCGCGCCCAGGCCAGCTTCCACCCATCCTGATCCCGCCCCCGGCCAAGGCCGTCTGGCCGGCGCATTCCAGCCGCGCCCCGCCGCGCCCGGCGTAAGTCTTGCCGCGACGCGGGCCGATGTTCGCACTGAGGCCCGCCCCCCGAACTGATTGGAGAAGGACCATGCTCTCGAGTAGACGCCATGGCGCGGACGCGCACGTCCGTACGCCGCACCGCGCCGGCACCGGCGCCCGTATCGGCGCGTTGGTGCAAAGCGCCGCCGCCCTGCTGTGGATCGCCCAGGCCGCGCTGCTGGCGCTGGCGGTGCAGCGCCTCGCCGACGGCGCCGGCCTGGATGCCGTCACCGTTCCCGCCCTCGGCTTCCTGCTGT
>DNCF01000079.1 GCA_003484545.1 Massilia sp.
CTCCGCCCCTTTTTCAAAGCCCGGCGGCGCCCCCGAATCCGCCGCGCGCGTGCGCGATGACCGGGTCGGCCCGCGGGCCCCCCCGCCTGCACCTGCTCCCGCACCTGCCCCGACTCCGGCGCCGGTCGCCCCGACGCCGGCCCCGACCGTGCTGCGCGAAACGACGCCCGAAGCCGCCCTGCAACTGCTGACCCTGCTGCAGCGCGAAGCGCGCCTGATCGACTTCGCCAACGAGAACCTGGCCGCCTACGCCGACGCCGACATCGGCGCCGCCGCCCGCGTCGTGCACGAAGGCTGCGCCCGCGTGCTGAAGGAACACTTCACGATCCAGCCCGTCCGCGCCGAAGCGGAAGGTTCGCGCGTCACGCTGGAAGAAGGCTTCGACGCCGCCAGCGTGCGCCTGACCGGCAACGTGGTCGGCAAGGCGCCGTTCAAGGGCACGCTGTCGCACCGCGGCTGGCGCGCCAGCGACGTGCGCCTGCCGCAACTGGCGAAGGAACACGACGCCAGCATCATCGCTCCGGCGGAGGTGGAACTGTGAGCGCCCGTTACGCCATCGGCATCGACCTGGGCACGACCCATAGCGCCCTCTCGTATGTCGACCTGGAACAGAGCGACGGCGAGAAGACCGCGCATGGCGTGCTGCCGGTGCCGCAGCTGACCGCGCCCGGCACCGTCGAGGCGCTGCCGCTGCTGCCGTCCTTCCTCTACCTGCCGCACCCGGACGAACTGGCGCCGGGCGAACTGGCCCTGCCCTGGAGCGCCGAAGGCGAGACCACGATTGCCGGCGAGATGGCGCGCAGCCGCGGCGCCACCACCCCGATCCGCCTGGTGTCCTCGGCCAAGAGCTGGCTCTCGCATCCGAGCGTGGACCGCCGCGCCGCCATCCTGCCCTCCGACGCGCCGGAAGAAGTCACGCGCGTCTCGCCTTTGGCGGCGTCCACGCGCTACCTGCAGCACCTGCGCCGCGCCTGGGACCAGGCGCATCCGGAAGCGCCGTTCGACCAGCAGCAGGTCACCGTCACCATTCCCGCATCCTTCGACCCGGGCGCGCGCGAACTGACCGCCGAAGCCGCACGCAACGCCGGCTACAGCTCCGCCACCCTGCTGGAAGAGCCGCAGGCCGCCCTGTACAGCTGGATCCAGGGCAGCAACGGCGCCTGGCGCAAGCAGGTGAAAGCCGGCGACATCGTGCTGGTGGTCGACGTCGGCGGCGGCACCAGCGACTTTTCGCTGATCGCCATCCTGGAACGCGAAGGCAAGCTGGAGCCGCACCGCGTGGCCGTGGGCGACCACATCCTGCTCGGCGGCGACAACATGGACCTGGCGCTGGCGCACCTGGTCGCGCGCAAGCTGGCCGCGAACGGCACCCAGCTCGACGCCTGGCAGATGCGCGCCCTCACCTACGGCTGCCGCGGCGCCAAGGAACACCTGCTGGCCGACGCGAATGCCACCACCTGGCCGATCGTGGTGCCGAGCCGCGGCTCGAAACTCATCGGCGGCTCGATTCGCACCGAACTGACGCGCGAGGAAGTCACGACCTTCATTACCGACGGTTTCTTCCCGCGCGTGGAAGCGAACGCGCGCCCGGCCGTCCGCACCCGCGCCGGCCTGACCCAGCTGGGCCTGCCCTATGCGCAGGACGCGGCCATCACCAAGCACCTGGCGGCCTTCCTGGCGCGCCAGGCCGGCGCCACCGCCGAGCTGGAAGGCTTCGCCGGCAATGTCAACGCCGACCATACCTTCCTGCATCCGAGCGCGGTGCTGTTCAACGGCGGCGTGTTCAAGTCCGGCATCCTGGCCCAACGCGTGATGGACACCATCAACGACTGGCTCTACATGGAAGGCGCGGAACCGGCGCGCATGCTGGAAGGCGCCGACCTCGACCTGGCGGTGGCGCGCGGCGCGGCCTATTACAGCTACGCCCGACGCGGCGGCGGCGTGCGCATCCGCGGCGGCACGGCCCGTTCCTACTACGTCGGCGTGGAATCGTCGATGCCGGCGATCCCCGGCATGGAGCCGCCGATCCAGGCCCTGTGCGTGGCGCCCTTCGGCATGGAAGAAGGCAGCGAACTGGAACTGCCGGGCCAGGAATTCGGCCTGGTGGTCGGCGAACCCGTCCACTTCCGCTTCTTCGGCTCGACCACGCGGCGCCAGGACCAGATCGGCGAGGTGCTCGACTTCTGGGGCCCGGACGAGCTGCAGGAACTGAACGAGATCCAGGCCACGCTGCCGGCCGAGGGCCGCACCCCGGGCGACGTGGTGCAGGTGAAGCTGCACGCGCTGGCGACCGAAGCGGGCACGCTGGAGCTGGCGGCGCTGTCGCCTGACGGCCAGCGCTGGAAGGTCGAGTTCGACGTCCGCACCGCACCCGAGGCCCAGTGACGCCTTATTTGGTCAGCATCGACCTCGGCACCACGAATACGGTGCTGGCCTACGCCGCACCGGGCGGCGCGCCGCCAGGCGCGCATCCCACTGAGGCGGGTGTTATTTCCCTGTTCACCATCGAGCAGCTGGTGGCGCCCGGTGAAGTCGCCGGGCAGCCGCTGCTGCCCTCGAACCGCTACCACCCCGCCGAAGGGGAACTCGCGGCCGGCGAGCTGCAGCTGCCCTGGCTGCTGCCCGACGTGGCGGGCGTGGCCCAGGTCGCC
>DNCF01000492.1:0-290 GCA_003484545.1 Massilia sp.
GCTCTTCCGATCTCGCAGGGCGCGGCGGCGGCGCGCATCGATTCTTCCAGCGTGTAGGCGAGGCCGCGCCGCGCGCAGATCGCGCCCAGGCGTTCCTGGATGTCGCGCGCACAGGCGTCGCGCACCTCGTTGGTGGTGGCGCGCACGTCGAGGCTGAAGCGGCAGCGTCCCGGCACCACGTTGATCGAGCCGTTCGGCACTTCCAGCATGCCGACGGTGGCCACCAGGTCGGGCACGGCGGCGCCGCGCTCCTCGACGTAGAGCACAAGTTCGGCGGCGGCGGCGGCGGC
>DNCF01000492.1:652-5237 GCA_003484545.1 Massilia sp.
CGAAGAAGCGCACGCTGCCGTTGATCGAGGTGACCACGCCCAGTGGCAGGTCGGCGGCATTCAGCACCGGACCTTGCTCGATGTGGACTTCGACGAAGCCGAGGTAGCGCGCCGGGTCGCGCCTCAATGCCGCGATGTCCCCGGCGCGCAGGCCGGCGTTCTCGAAGGCGGCGCGCATGGCGACGCCGTCGGCGTCCTGCTGCTCCAGCCAGTTCAGGTCGAATTGTCCGGTGAGGGCGCCCGAGCCGAGGAACACGGCCTTGTAGCGCTGGCCTTCCTCTTCGGCGAAGGCGACCACCTCGATGCCGTAGGGCAGGCGGCGTCCCTGGCGCTGCAGCTCGCGCACGCAGGCCATCGGCACCAGGATGCCCAGGCGGCCGTCGTACTTGCCGCCGTTGCGCACGGTGTCGTAGTGCGAGCCGGTGAGCAGGCGCTTCGCATTCCGGTCCGTGCCGTGATAGACCCCGACCACGTTGCCGACCGCGTCGATGCTCACCTCGTCGAAGCCGCAGTCCTCGCGCATCCAGCGCGCCAGCTGGGCCGCGCAGGCGCGGTGGGCATCGGTGAGATATGTCACGCACAGCTCGCCGCGTTCGGCGTAGCCCGGATCGCTGTGCGCGGCCAGTTCCTCGGCCCAGTCCCAGACCAGGTTGCCCAGCACGGGTTCATGGCCGAACTTGTCGTTCAGGCGGATCTCCGCGATGCGGTGGATGTTGCGCAGGGCCTCGTCCAGCTCGAAGTCGGGCTGGTTCGCCAGGCGCCGGGCGAAGGTGGCGATGATCTCGCGCTTGGGCAGGCCGTCGCCGCGCGGGCCACGCACGGCCAGGATGAAGGGGAAGCCGAACTTCGCGTTGTAGTCCGCGTTCAGGCGCTGGATGGTGTCGAATTCCTCCGGCGTGCAGTCGGTAAGGCCGGCCTTGTTCTGCTCGTTGGTCGATTCGGCGGTGAGCGACTTCGACACCATGGCCTTGCCGGCCAGCTCGGGGTGGGCCCGGATCAGGCCGAGCTTCGCTTCGCCGGGCGCGCTGCGCACCGCGTCGATCAGGGCGTGCTTGAGCTGGGCCAGGGTGGCAAAGGGACGGCGCTGCCAGGCGCGCGCCGCGATCCAGGGCGAGTGTTCGTAGACGCCGTCGAGCAGCGCGGTGAATTGCGCCTCGTCGGCGGCGTTGAGACGGTCAAGGGTGAGCATATTACTCCCAGAGGAAGGCCGTAGCCGGGTCGAAGGGATGGGTGCGCTGCCAGTGGCGCGCGATGTCGATGCGGCGCGCGACCCAGACCCGGTCGTGCTGCCCGATGTAGTCGAGGAAGCGCTGCAGCGCGAGGAAGCGGCCCGGGCGTCCGAGCAGGCGGCAGTGCATGCCGATGCTCATCATGGACGGGCGTTCTTCGCCTTCGGCATAGTGCACGTCGAAGGCGTCGCGCAGGTAAGCGAAGAACGGGTCGCCGTGCGAAAAGCCCTGGGGCAGGGCGAAGCGCATGTCGTTGCAGTCCAGGGTGTAGGGCACCACCAGTTGCGGCGCCTCGCCGCCGTCGCTGCGGCGCACCCGCAGCCAGAACGGCAGGTCGTCGCCGTAGTAGTCGCTGTCGTACTCGAAGCCGCCGTAGTCGGCCACCAGGCGCCGCGTGTGCGGGCTGTCGCGGCCGGTGTACCAGCCGAGCGCGCGCTCGCCGGTGAGGCGTTCGATGGCCTCCATGCCGCGCGCCATGTGCTCGCGTTCGGTCGCCTCATCGACGTTCTGGTAGCTGATCCAGCGCCAGCCGTGGCAGGCGATCTCGTGCCCCAGTTCGCGGAAGGCGGCGGTAACGTCCGGGCAGCGCTCGAGCGCCATGCCGACGCCGAACACGGTCAGGGGCAGGCCGCGCCGCTCGAACTCGCGCAGGATGCGCCAGACCCCGACCCGCGAGCCGTACTCGTAGATGCTCTCCATGCTCAGATGGCGCGCCGGGAAGGCGGCGGGGTTGAACATCTCGGACAGGAACTGCTCGCTGCCGGCGTCGCCGTGCAGCACGCTGTTCTCGCCGCCTTCCTCGAAATTCAGGACGAACTGCACGGCGACGCGGGCGCGGCCGGGCCAATCGGCGTGCGGCGGGCGGGCGCCGTAGCCCTGCAGGTCGCGTGGATAGCTTGGGGTCATGCTTGGCTCACAGTCAAGGTTGATGGTCAGCGCTTCAGGATCTCGGCCAGGTCGACGCGCTGGGGATCGAGGTTCAGGTTGTGCTGGACGTTGGCGAGGTGCTTGCCGACCAGGCGCACGGCGCCCTTGGCGTCGCGCCGCTCGAAGGCGTCGACGATGGCGACGTGCTCGTCGTGCGATTCCTCGGCCGACTGGGTCGACTGGCGCATCAGCGCGATCAGGGAGGAGCGCGTCAGCAGTTCGCCCAGCATCTGCACCAGGACTTCGTTGCCCAGCATCCGGGCCAGCACGATGTGGAAGTCGGCCAGCAGGCGGGTGCGGCCGGACACCTGGGCGCCGGTGACGGCCGCGCGCTCGCGTTCCAGGTGCTCGCGCAGCTGGCGGATCTGTTCGTCGGTGATGGTGGCGCACAGCTGCTTCGTCACCGCGGTCTCGAGGATTTCGCGCACCTCGAACACGTCGCGCGCTTCCTCGGCCGTCGGCGTGGCGACGAAAGCGCCGCGCGCGGGTTCCAGCACCACCAGCCGGTCGCGGCTGAGCTGGTTGAAGGCTTGCCGCACCACGGTGCGCGAAACCTTGAAGATGTCGCCGATCTTCTGCTCCGACAGCTTGGTGCCGGGCATCAGGCGGCGGTCGGCGATGGCGTTGACGATCGCGTCGACGATGCGCTGGGTGGCGCTCGCGGCGGGCGCGGCCTGGTCCGGATCCTGGACGCCAAAGGCGTCGGGCGCATCGGCAGGCGGCAGGACGATTTTCAGGGGCGTGCGAGGGCGGCTCATGGTTGCCTGGACGATTCGTTTGAAGAATAATTTGTTGACATCATGTCTGAAGTGTATACACTTTTTCCAGGATTGAAAACAAAAAGTGTATGCAATCCAGCTTACCCGGCCCGCAAGGCCGATATAGACAAAGGAGACTCATGGGACACCTCAGCACCCACGTGCTCGACCTCATGCACGGCTGCCCCGCCGCCGGCATGCAGGTCAGCCTGCAACGAATCGACGCCGACGGCGCGACGACCATCAAGACCCTTGAACTGAACGCGGACGGCCGCACCGACGGCGGCCCGCTGCTCGACGCGGCCGCCATGGCCACCGGCCGCTACCGCCTGGTATTCTCGGTGGCGCGCTACTTCCGCGCGCGCGGCGTCGCGCTCCCGGAGCCGGCCTTCATCGACGAGGTGCCGATCGAGTTCGGCATCGCCGACGCGGCCGGGCACTACCACGTGCCGCTGCTGGTCAGCCCCTGGGCCTACTCCACCTACCGCGGTTCCTAAGAGCACCTGAAAAACCTCCATGGCTGCGTTGCATCGTCTCGCCGTACATTCGTACTGTCTTCGACGATGCGTCGGATGGCCGCATCCCTTGCCTTGAAGGTTAGTCAGGCGCTCTGAATTTTGTTCGAAAGATAAAAAACTGTTATGCAAATCTAGCAGGATCGTATACAGTTATTTCGTCGCCGCGGAGCGCATCGGCATGCCGGCCCAGTCTGCCGCCGATGGTTGCGATGATCGCCCCTCACAGAGCCCGCTGTGGTGATGGGACAGTACAGCGTCATGGACGCCGTACTTTCTTTTCGCTTGAGGCTCTATGGACACCTACCTGCTCGACTGGGTCAACCTGTTGCTGCGCTGGACCCACGTGATCACGGCGATCGCCTGGATCGGCGCATCCTTCTACTTCGTTTTCCTCGATAACTCGCTGCACAAGCCGACGGCGCCCGACCTGGTGCAGAAGGGCGTCGACGGCGAGCTCTGGGCCGTGCACGGCGGCGGCTTCTACAACCCGCAAAAATACCTGGTGGCGCCCAAGGCCATGCCCGAGAACCTGCACTGGTTCTACTGGGAGAGCTATGCCACCTGGCTCTCGGGCTTCGGCCTGTTCACGGTGCTCTACCTGTTCAACGCCGGCACCTTCATGGTCGACCGCACGGTCCACGACTGGTCTTCAGGCGCCGCCGTCGCCAGCGCGCTCGGCTTCCTGGTGGTGTTCTGGTTCGTCTACGACATCATCTGCCGCGCCTTCGGACGCAAGAAGAACGGCGACCTGATCGTCGGCGCCTGCGTGTTCGTGTTCGTGGTGTTCGCCGCCTGGCTGGCCTGCCAGCTGTTCGCCGGCCGCGCCGCCTTCCTGCTGGTGGGTGCCATGCTTGCCACCGCGATGAGCGCGAACGTCTTCTTCTGGATCATTCCCGGCCAGCGCAAGGTCGTGGCCCAGCTCAAGGCCGGCCAGCCGGTCGACCCGATCTACGGCTGGCGCGCAAAGCAGCGCAGCGTGCACAACACCTATTTCACGCTGCCGGTGCTGATCGCCATGCTCTCGAACCACTATGGCTGGCTGTATTCGGGCCAGCACAACTGGGTGGTGCTGGTGCTGCTGATGCTGGCCGGCGCCCTGGTGCGGCACAGCTTCGTGGCGCGCCACAAGGCCCTGGTGCAGGGCAAGCGCGTG
>DNCF01000490.1 GCA_003484545.1 Massilia sp.
TGATGTCGGCGATCTTGCCGGCCGAGGCGTTGATGCGATCCATCGTGCCGACCACGTCGCCGATCACGCGCCCGCCGCGCTCGGCCACGTTCGAGGCCGCCTCGGCCAGGGTGTTGGCCTGGCGTGCATTGTCGGCGTTCTGCTTGACGGTCGAGGTCAGCTCTTCGAGCGAGGACGCGGTCTCTTCCAGCGAGGATGCCTGCTGCTCGGTGCGGCTTGACAGGTCCAGGCTGCCGGCCGCGACTTCGGCGGACGCGGTGCCGATGGTGTCGGTGCCGGTGCGGACCGTGCCGACGGTGCGCACCAGGTTTTCGTTCATGGTCTTCAGGGCTTGCAGCAGCAGGCCGGTCTCGTCGCGGCTGGTGACCTCGATGCGGCTGGTGAGGTCGCCGGCCGCCACCGTATTCGCCACCTCCAGCGCACGCGCCAACGGACGGGTGATCGAGCGGGTGTTCCACCAGGCGACCAGTGCGGCGATCGCCAGCGAGACCAGGGCCAGGACGATCATCATCAGGCGTGTCGACTGCTCGGTCGCGCGGGCCGCCTCGCCCGTCTTGGCGGCGAACTCCTGCTGCATCGCCAGCTGTTCGCTCACGGCCTTCTTCAGTTCGCCCAGGGTCGGACGCAGGTTCTTCTTCAGGTAGTCACGCGCACCCTGCTCGTCGCCGGCTTCGATCAGCTTGATCAGCTCCTGCTGGCCGTGCACATATTTGTCGTGGGCCGCGACCATGCGATCGAGCAGCGCCAGCGCGTTCGGGTGGACCAGCGTCTTGCGCAGGTGTTCGAGGTTTTCCAGCGCGGCGCTGCGCGAGGAAGCGATTTCGGCGAGCTGCTTCTGGCGGTCGGCCGGATCGGCGTCGAGCATCATGTTGCGCAGGGCGACCGCGATGTCGTTGACTTCGGCCAGCACGACGCCGGTGGCATTCACGTTCGGGATACGGCGCTCGGCCAGCTCGGCCGCGCCGGCGCTGACGCGCGACAGCATGGTGATGCTCAAGAGCTGGCTGCCCAGCAGCAGGGCGCCGACGATGCCGAAGCCGATGGCCAGGCGCTTTGCGATGTTTACGTTCGAAAGATTCATAAAGGTTCAGGAAAAGTGAAAAGGCGTCAGGCCGCTTCGGCCATGGCGTTGATCAGGCCCACGTCGGGCGAAGCCAGCAGGCGTTCGATGTCGAGCAGGATCAGCATGCGTTCGCCGACCGTGCCCAGGCCTAGCAGGTGCTCGGCGTCGATGCCGCCACCCATTGCCGGGGCCGGGCGCACCTGCTCCGGTTCGAGCGTGACCACGTCCGACACGCTGTCGACCACCATGCCGATGACGTGGCTGCCGATGTTCAGGATGATGACGACGGTGAAGCTGTCGTATTCCGGCTTGCCGAGGTTGAACTTGATGCGCATGTCGACGATCGGCACGATCTGGCCGCGCAGGTTGATCACGCCTTTCAGGAAGGCCGGCGCGTTGGCGATGCGCGTCACCGCGTCGTAGCCGCGGATCTCCTGCACCTTCAGGATGCTGATCCCGTATTCTTCTTGTCCGAGCCGGAAGGACAGCACTTCCAGCTCGCCGAGCTTGCTTGATTCAGTCACGTTTTCTCCACATAGTCCGTTGCGGGCGCGCGGCGCCTCGACGGCAGTTAATTGCCGTATGGAAAGGAGATTACGGCGAGCTCGACGGGAACTCGATGGAGAATTGGTAAGTCAGCGAAAAAAAACTGAACGCGGCCTAAGTGTATTGCATAAATACGACAGCCCTGCCCGAGTTCAAGATGTCACTCAGCCAAATTCTTGCGATATTTACACGCGACAAGATTCGCGCAGGTGCGCGCACGCGGTCTGCTGCGGTAAAGGGCGACTGGACGCGCCCGGCCTGCTCGACACCGAACCGAGGAAGTCTTCGACCGCATCGCGCGTCCCGTGGCGCGCGTGCCGAGCGCCGGCGAGCCGTGCGTCATGATCGACCTGGCCGGCATCGCGCGGAAGGAGTTGCTGTAGCAGCGCCACCCGCGCCGTCCGGAAGCGGTGCGGGGCGCCAGCGAGGCGGCCTTATCGCTTGACGCTGCCGAAGGGGTCGCCCTTCTTCCAGGTCGGCATGGCCGGCGCATTCGCCACCGCATAGCCCAGGTTCAGGGTGAACTGGGCCTGCTGCAGCATGCCCGACAAGTCCCACTCCGGCCGGTACTCGTCGCTCACCTGGTGGTAGTCCTTCTTGTAGCCGACCATCTTCGCGCTGGCGTGGGCCTGGCCGTGCTCGAACTCGAAGTGGCCGTCGCCCGAGAACACCGCCGAACCGACGTTAAAGGCCGGCACGCCCGCCTTGGCAAAGCTGAAATGGTCGGCGCGGAAGTAGGCGCCGGACATGTCGGGAATGCTCGGGGCCAGCTTCAGGCCCATCTTCTTCGCCACGCCGGCGGCGGTGTCGTACAGGCTGCTGCGCTCGGCGCCGGGCACGCCGATGTCCTTGGTGCGTCCGACGAAATTCAGGCTGTCCAGGTTCAAATCGGCGGCGGTCTTCGCCAGCGGCACGACCGGGTTGGCGACGTAGGCGGCGCTGCCCAGCAGGCCCTGCTCCTCGGCCGCCGGCCACAGGAACACCTGGGTGCGGCGCGCCGGCTTCCTGACCGCCTCGGCGGCCATCGCCAGCAGCGCGGCGGTGCCGGTGGCGTTGTCGATCGCGCCGTTGAAGACGTGGTCGCGGCCGCTGCCGAGCTTCTCGTCGATGCCGAAGTGGTCCCAGTGGGCCGAATAGACCACCGCCTGTTCCTTCAGCTTCGGGTCGGTACCCGGCACGATGCCGACCACGTTGAACTGCTCGACCTGGCGCACGGTCGACGTCATCTGCACGCGCGCTGCCGTCTTCAGCTCGACCGGCTTGAAGTCGCGCCGCTCGGCCTGGGTGCGCAGGGTATCGAGATCGAAGCCGGCGGCGGCGAACAGCGCGCGCGCCGTGTCTTCCTGCAGCCAGCCTTCGATCGGGTTGCCCGGCCCGGCGAGGCGGAAGCGCTCGTGCGAGAAGCTGTTGGCCGGCACGCTCCAGGCATAGGAGGCCGAAGGCGTGGTGTGGATCAGGAGCGCCCCGGCCGCGCCGCGGCGCGCCGCTTCCTCGAATTTATAGACCCAGCGGCCGTACCAGGTGTAGGCCTTGCCGGCGAAGCGGTTCGGCTCCTCGGCCGTCGGTTGGGGGTCGTCGACCATCATGACCAGGATCTTGCCCTTCACGTCCTGGCCCTTGTAGTCGTCCCAGTTTTCCTCGGGCGCGGAGACGCCGTAGCCGACGAAGACCAGCGGCGCGTCGAAAGCGACCTCGGTCTTGCCGCTGGCGGTGCCGAACACGATCTGGTCGCCCGGCTTGGGAGCGATGCGCTTGCCGCCGGCGTCGAAGACGACGCTGCCGCTCACCAGGCGCGTGCCCTGGATCGGCACCGGCTGGCGGTAGCCGCCGCCCGGCATGGGCTGCAGGCCGATCGCGGCGGCCTGGGTTTCCAGGTAGCGTACCGTCAGCTCGCCGCCGCGCTGGCCGGTGCCGCGGCCTTCCAGCAGGTCGTCGGCCAGGAAGGACAGGTGGGCGCGCAGCGCCGGCTCTTTCAAGGTCGGCGCTTCCTGGGCGAAGGCGGAAAAGGACAGGCTGAAGGCGGTTGCTGCCAGGACGGAAGGACGAAGACGCATCGGGGTGTTCCATGAAGTGATGTGAATCGCAACATGGTACAGCAGGTGGAGGTGTGCCGCAGCGCGAGCGCCGCACCGCGTGGGTTCAAGAACCCACCCTACAAATGCGCTGCCCGTAGGGTGGGTTCTCGAACCCACGCCGTCCCGCCGTTTGACCAGCGCCAGCCTGCATTCAGCGGCCACGCTTGTACACCCGCACGTAATCCACCAGCATCCGCTGCGGCAGCTCGGTCGTCGCATCCGGATAGCCCGGCCAGTGGCCGCCGACGGCCAGGTTCAGGATGACGAAGAAGGGATGCTCGAACACCCAGTCCCCTTTCACCTGTTCCGGGCTCGCCGTGTGGTACAGGATGCCGTCGCGGTACCAGCGGATGCGCCGCGGCTCCCATTCGACCGCGAACACGTGGAAGCCGTCGGCAAAGGCGCCCCGCGCCAGCGTCGAGGGACTGCCGAAGGCGTGCTCGCCCGAGTAGCCCGGGCCGTGCAGGGTGCCGTGGACGGTGGCCGGTTCCCTGCCGATGTTTTCCATGATGTCGATCTCGCCGCAGCGCGGCCAGCCGGCGGTCCTGATGTCGGCCCCGAGCAGCCAGAAGGCGGGCCAGATGCCCTGCCCGCGCGGCACCTTGATGCGCGCCTCGTAGCGGCCGTGGGTGCGTTCCATCAGGCCGGCGGTCTTGATGCGCGCCGAGGTGTAGTCGCGGCCCCCATACGCTTCGCGGCGCGCCTCGATCACCAGCATGCCCTGCTCCACCCGCAGGTTTTCCGGTCGATCCGTGTAGTACTGCAGCTCGTTGTTGCCGAAACCATGGCCGCCGGTCTCGAAGGTCCACTTGGCGCGGTCGAGTGCCCTGCCATCGAATTCGTCGCTCCAGTCCAGCGTCCAGCCTGGCGCGGCGCCGTCCCCCGCCGTCGTTTGCGCCTGCGCGGCGCCGATCGCGAGCGCCGCCAGCAGCCCCGCTTTCCAGCTCGTCCTCATCCGTTTCGCTCCTTGTTGTGGAAACGTTACCACGGTACTGCGGCGAATGTAGCACCCTGGCGTTTCGGGTGTCAACGGGGCGTGGTAGCGGTATCGAAGCCTGCGTGAGCGATCCCCGGGGCGCGCCCCAAACAATATTCCGTTGACAATTTTTTTTCCTGACCCTAATATTCCGTCAGAACATATGGAAACGTTTCCACGGTTTCCAGAACCAGCGCCGCGAGAGGAGATGCGGCGCACGGAAAGGACGACGAGGTGCCGCTGCTCCAGCTCGGGGATGCAGTCGGCCCTTCGCGTTTGGCAGCGCGGCGGTAAGGACAAAGCGGCAGGTCGGTCGGCCGGGTACGACAGACCCGGTCAGGTGTGGCTGACGATCAAATCTATAAGAAAAGAGGAGAACACATGCACTACCCTTTGGCAAAGCAGAAACTCATCAGCCTGGCCGTCGCCGCAGCCTGCGGCGCCTTCCTGGCGCCGGCGTACGCGCAGGAGACCAGCCCGGCTGCCGATAACAGCGCCACCGCCAGCACGACCAGCG
>DNCF01000178.1:0-124 GCA_003484545.1 Massilia sp.
CAAGACCGGCGTGGTCGAGGTGACGATCTACAACGAGCTGTTTGAAACCCACAAGAACATCTTCAAGGAAGACGAGTTCCTGCTGGTGGTCGGCAAGGTGTCGGAAGACCGCTTCAACGGCGGC
>DNCF01000178.1:376-2588 GCA_003484545.1 Massilia sp.
CCACTACGGCCACAAGCTGGAGATGGACATCGAGTGCACGATCAGCCCGGCCAAGATGGCCGAGGTGCTGGCGCCCTACCGCAACCCGGACGGCCTGCCGGTCAGCCTGCGCGTTGCGCCGCAGGGTATTCCATGCGTCTTACAGCTGGGCGACGAATGGCGCGTGGCGCCGTCGGACGCGCTCAAGCACGCGCTCGAGCTGAACCTGGGCGCGAAGGACGTGGCGGTCGAGTATTAAGACCTAGGGTGGGCGGCATGCAAAGCGCGGGCTGCTCACGCCCCCGGGTGGAGCCGCCCACCCGACGGGGCTTCACGCCGCAACCGCGCGCTGCCACACCTTCAGCCTGCGGGCCACCAGCTTGCCCAGGACGAAGGCGAGATTGCCTGCCAGGAGCTTGCGCATTTGCGCGGCGGCCTTGCGGTCGGCGCGCCGGTCGGCGCTGTCCAGCGTGCCTGCTTCCATGGCCGCCAGTACCGTGCCGAGCTCGTGGAACAGGCTTTTCCGCAGCAGCACTTCGAGCTCGGCGCGGGCGTCCCGGCCTTCGCGCAGCGGCAGCTCATAGGTGCGCTTGAGGATCACGATGTAGAAGTGGATCGCGGCGGCGTCGATGTGCAGGCGCAGCGCGTCGCTGAACGGCAGTTGCGCAAAATGCTCGCGGATGTGCAGGACGGCCTGCGCGAAGTCGAGGCACCACTTGCGCGACAGGCCGCGTTTCAGCGTGCCCGGGTGCTGGCGGTAGTCGATGGTCGGCTGCGCCAGGCGCACCAGGCTCGTGCAATCGGCCAGCAATTGGGCCAGCACGGTCACGTCCTCGAAGTCGCGCCCGGGCGGGAACAGCGGCGCCGGCTGGCGTGCATAGATTTCGCGCCGCAGCACGTTGGCCCACACGTAGGAATGGCGGTCGGCGAAGAAGGTGCGCAGGATCGCCTCGCGGTCGCGAACCACTGTGTCGGCCGGGTAGCCGAGCGAGACGCGGCGGGTGCGCCGCATGTCGTGCGGGTGCCAGTCGTTGAAGTCGCAGGCGATGGCGTCGGGGCGCTCGCGGGCGATGATCTCGTCGAGCGCCGCGAGGGCGCCGGGCAGCAGCAGGTCGTCGGCATCGACGAACAGGACGTACTCGCCGGTGGCGGCATCGAGCAGCCGGTTGCGGGTACGCGCAATGCCGGCGTTCTCCTGGCGGATCAGCGTGAAAGCCACCTCCGGATGCGCCGCGCGCAGGCGTTCGACCACGGCGCCGGTGCCGTCGCGCGAGCCGTCGTCGAGGACGACCAGGGCATGCCGCGCTTCCATCTGTCCGAGGATGGAACGCAGGCAGGCCTCGATATGGCGCTCGGCATTGTATGCCGGCACGAGGATGGAAAGTGTCGGTGCCGTGTTCATGAAACTGCCTTGCCTTTCTTTGCTTTGCTACGAGGGGGGGCCAGCTGGCGCACGTGTTGGCAGTCTAGCCGCCATCAGCGATAATGGTTTGAAAAAAGTCTTGTCGTTCTGCCTCGAATGTGTCCACTGCACCCGCCGGTGCACGGCGCCGGCTGTGCGGCGTCCGTATCAACCGCTTTGCTGCCCTGCAAGCATACATACATATGAGCTGATGGACAATTCGTTGCTGAAAACGACGGCCCCGTTGCGGATGTGGACTGGCGCCCTTGTCTTCATGGTGCCGTCGCTTATTCTTACCACCCAGGTCGGGATCGGCCTCGCCAGTTTCCTGTTCCTGTTCACCGCACTCTGGAAGTTCGGCGCCGGCCGCGCCGCGCTGGCGCGCCACTGGCACGAAGTACGCTGGGTGGTGCTGGCCTTCCTGTTCAATTTTGTCCTTGTGCTGGCCTACTTCCTGTTGCGCCCGGAGCAGCCCCTGAACACGCTGGAAAAGCCGCTGCGCATGTTCTGCGCTGTCACCGCCACGATGGCCGTGCTGCTTGCGCGTCCGCCGCGCCAGGCGCTGTGGTGGGGAGCGATCCTGGGCGCCATCGGCGCCATGTTCTTCATCGGCCACCAGCGCGTCGTGCTGCAGATGGAGCGCCCGGGCGGCTTCATGAATGCGATTACCTTCGGCGACATCGCCCTGACCCTGAGCATGGTGGCGCTGGTGGCGGCGCTCGAATTCCGGCGCGCCGGGCGTTCGGTGCTGTGGCCGCTGGTCGGCGGCCTGGCGGGGATCCTGGCGCTGGTGATGACCGGCACCCGCGGCGGCTGGATCGCGCTGGCGCT
>DNCF01000500.1 GCA_003484545.1 Massilia sp.
CACCATCCAGGCCCTGCAGAGAGACGCCGGTGCCGGCGGCGCTCTGCAGGGCCTGGATGGTGTTCTTGTGCTGCGAAGCTTCGCGGCGGTGACGGAACACGGTCGGCGTCACGGCCAGGATGCCGAGGGCGGCGCCGGCAATGAAGAAGGCCAGCAGCATCAGCACCAGGGGACCACGCAGTTCGTAATTCAGGAAAAAGTGCAGGTCGACCGCCTGCGTGTTCTTCAGCGCGAAGCCGAAAAACAGCACGAACAGGATAAATCCCGCAATGGTGGAGACGAATTTCATCGGGTGATGTTGCCGGTGGGTGCAAAGGCGCAGTGTCGCATATCTGCAATTTTATTTCAAAGCGGCGAAAAAAAACGGCATCCTCGCGGATGCCGTTTTGTCTGCACGCAGGCAGACGACTCAGTCTTCGATGATCGGTTGCCCGACCATCGCATCCACCCGCTCGCGCAACTGCTTGCCGGGCTTGAAGTGGGGCACCCGTTTTTCGGGCACCATCACCTTGTCGCCGGACTTCGGGTTGCGTCCGATGCGGGGCGGACGGCTGTTGAGCGCGAAACTGCCGAAACCACGGATCTCGATGCGCTGGCCGGAAGCCAAGGCGTTGGTCATCGCATCGAGAATGGTCTTGACAGCGTACTCCGCATCCTTGGCGACCAGCTGAGAATAACGCTCAGCCAGTCGTGCAATCAGCTCGGACTTGGTCATCTGGTCGCCTCGTCAGGATAGACCTTGCTTAGTTCTTGTTATCGAACTTGGCCTTCAGCAGGGCGCCCAGGCTGGTGGTGCCCGATGCGGCGCTGCTGTCCGAAGCCAGCTTCTGCATCGCTTCCTGGGTCTCGACATTGTCTTTCGCCTTGATCGACAGCTGGATGCTGCGAGCCTTGCGATCGATGTTGATGACCAGCGCTTCGACCTTGTCGCCAACCTTCAGGTGGGTGCCGGCATCTTCCACGCGGTCGCGCGAGATTTCCGAAGCACGCAGGTAGCCTTCGACTTCGTCGTTCAGCTGGATCACGGCGCCCTTCGGCTCGACCGACTTGACGGTACCGGTGACCAGCGAACCCTTGTCGTTCAGGGCTGCGAAGTTGTTGAACGGGTCGCCTTCCAGCTGCTTCACGCCCAGCGAAACACGCTCGCGCTCGACGTCGATGGCCAGAACAACGGCTTCCAGCTCGTCGCCCTTCTTGAAGCGGCGCACGGCCTCTTCGCCCGGCTCGGTCCACGACAGGTCCGACAGGTGCACCAGGCCGTCGATGTTGCCCGGCAGGCCGATGAACACGCCGAAGTCGGTGATCGACTTGATCGAACCCTTGACCTTGTCGCCCTTCTTGTGGGTCATGCCGAAGTCGTCCCAAGGATTGGCCTTGCACTGCTTCATGCCCAGCGAGATACGACGACGCTCTTCGTCGATTTCCAGGACCATGACTTCGACTTCGTCGCCCAGCTGGACAACCTTGTTCGGAGCCACGTTCTTGTTGGTCCAGTCCATTTCCGACACGTGCACCAGGCCTTCGATGCCCTGTTCGACTTCGACGAATGCGCCGTAGTCGGTCAGGTTGGTGACTTTACCGAACAGGCGGGTGCCTTGCGGGTAACGACGCGACAGGCCGGTCCAAGGATCGTCGCCCAGCTGCTTGACGCCCAGCGAGACGCGGTTCTTTTCCTGATCGTACTTGAGGACCTTGGCGGTGATTTCCTGGCCAACCGACAGCACTTCCGACGGGTGACGCACGCGACGCCATGCCAGGTCGGTGATGTGCAGCAGGCCGTCGATGCCGCCCAGGTCGACGAACGCACCGTAGTCGGTGATGTTCTTGACGACGCCGGTGACGACGGTGCCTTCCTTCAGCGTTTCCATCAGCTTCGCACGCTCTTCGCCCATCGATGCTTCGATGACGGCGCGACGCGACAGCACGACGTTGTTACGCTTGCGGTCCAGCTTGATGACCTTGAATTCGAGGGTCTTGCCTTCGAACGGGGTGGTGTCCTTGACCGGACGGGTGTCGACCAGCGAACCCGGCAGGAATGCGCGGATGCCGTTGGTCAGGACGGTCAGGCCGCCCTTGACCTTGCCGTTGACGGTGCCGGTGACGATCTCGCCCGACTCCATTGCTTTTTCCAGAGCCAGCCACGATGCCAGGCGCTTCGCCTTGTCGCGCGACAGGATGGTATCGCCGAAACCGTTTTCCAGCGATTCGATGGCCACGGAAACGAAGTCGCCAACTTGGACTTCCAGTTCGCCCTGGTCATTCTTGAATTCGTCGATAGGAATGAAAGCTTCCGACTTCAGGCCGGCGTTGACGATCACGAAGTTGTGATCCAGGCGCACGACTTCAGCGGAAATGACTTCGCCCGAGCGCATGTCTTGACGCGACAGCGATTCCTCGAAGAGGGCGGCAAAGCTTTCCATACCGGATGCTTGGGTGGTTGCAGTAGACATAGGTTATTTACAGGTTAGCCAGCAGGACCGGCAATACGCGGCCTGAACTGGGTCAAGTTGAACATCACCGGCGCGGCAACATTGCCAACACCGGCACCACAAAATTACAAATCACAACAGTGCGTTCCAATGCAGCACTTGTTCTACTGCTTCATCGACCGTCATCTCGGACGTATCGAGGATGTACGCACCCTCCGCCGGCACCAGCGGGGCGACGCTGCGATGGGTATCGCGTGCATCGCGCGCCTGCAAATCCGCCAGCAGATCGTCCATATTAGCAGAAAATCCTTTGCCAATCAATTGCTTATACCGGCGTTCCGCACGTGCCTCAACGCTTGCTGTCAGAAACACTTTCAGACGGGCATTCGGGAAGATGACAGTGCCCATGTCGCGCCCGTCGGCCACCAGGCCGGGGGCCGTGCGAAAGCCCAGTTGCAGGCCATAGAGCGCCTGGCGCACGCCGGGCAGCGCCGCGATCTTAGATGCGTTGTTGCCCACTTCCTCGGCGCGGATCAGGGCGCCGACCTCCTCGCCATCGAGGAAGATGCCGTCGCCGGTGAAGCGCACCGGCAACTGCGCCGCCAGGTTCGCCACGCCGTGCTCGTCGGCCAGGTCGACGCCGGCGCGCATGGCGGACAAGGCGGTCAGGCGGTACAGCGCACCCGAATCGAGCAGGTGATAGCCGAGCCGGTCGGCGACGCGGGCGGCAACGGTGCCCTTGCCGGAAGCGGTCGGGCCATCGATCGTGATGACGGGAATGTGGGAATTTGGCATTTTTCCTTTTACCTGGCTACGCGCCGGACGCGCGGTTGATTCATTTTTAAAACAGTTCGTTGCGAGCAATACCCGCGAAAGCCTCGAAATAATCGGGGAAGGTCTTGGCGACGCATTTCGGATCGTTGATGCGCATCGCGTTGCCGCGCCGCGCCTTGCCGTCCAGCGAGGCAAGCGAAAAGCACATCGCCATGCGGTGGTCGTCGTAGGTGTCGATGGTCGCCGGCAGCAGTTCGTGCGGCGGCGTGATCCGGATGTAGTCCGCGCCCTCCTCCACGATCGCGCCGACCTTGCGCAGCTCGAGCGCCATGGCCGCCAGCCGGTCGGTTTCCTTCACGCGCCAGCTGGCGATGTTGCGCAGCGTGCTGGTGCCGTCGGCATACAGCGCCGCCACCGCGATCGTCATGGCAGCGTCGGGAATATGGTTGAAGTCGGCGTCGATGGCCTTCAATACGCCGTTCGAGCGCGCCTCGATCCAGTTGTCGCCGCGGGTGATGGTGGCGCCCATGCGCTCGAGGGCGTCGGCGAAGCGCACGTCGCCCTGGATGCTGTTCTCCCCTACCCCTTCCACCCGCACCGGACCGCCGGCGATTGCGCCGGCCGCCAGGAAGTAGGAGGCCGAGGAAGCGTCGCCCTCGACGTGGATGCTGCCCGGCGAGGCGTAGCGCTGGCCTGGCTGCACGGTGAACGAGGCCCAGCCGTTCTGCTCGACCGTGACGCCGAAGCGCCGCATCAGGTTCAGGGTGATCTCGATGTAGGGCTTGGAGATCAGCTCGCCGATCACGTCGATGGTCACCGCATGGCCGCGCGCCATCAAGGGCGCCGCCATCAGGAGCGCGGTCAGGAACTGGCTCGACACGTTGCCGCGCACCGCGATGCGGTTGGCGTGAATATGGCCGCGCTTGATCCGCAGCGGCGGAAAGCCGGGTTCGCCCGTGTACTCGATCTGGGCGCCGACCTCGTTCAGGGCGTCGACCAGGTCGCCGATCGGGCGCTCGTGCATGCGCGAGACGCCATGCAGGGTGTAGTCGCCGCCGATCACGGCCAGCGCCGCGGTCAGCGGACGGATCGCCGTGCCGGCGTTGCCCATGAACAGGTCCGCTTCGCCGTTCGGCAGCTTGCCGCCGTTCCCATGCACCAGGATGGTGCGCTCATCGATTTCTTCCCAGGCGATGCCGAGCGCGCGCAAGGCACCGAGCATGACCATGGTGTCGTCCGAGGCCAGCAGGTCGTGGATCGTGGTGTCGCCCTCGGCCAGCGCGGCCAGCAACAAGGTGCGGTTCGAGATGCTTTTCGAGCCCGGCAGGCGCACCGTACCCTCGACGTGCATGACGGGTTCGAGGTCGATGTGCTGGGGATAGTGTTTTTGCTGCGTCATTTACTTTCCTGATTCGGGGCCCGGCGGCGGTTCGTTCGCTTCGATGGCGGCACCCCAGGCGCGGCGGGCGCGCTGGGCGTTGTCGAAGACCGCTTCCAGGCCGGCACTGTCGCCGGCCGCGAGCAGCCCGCGCAATGCGGTCAATTGTGCCAGATATGCATCGAGCTCGGTGAGCAATGCGCCGCGGTTGGCCAGGCTGATGTCGCGCCACATTTCGGGCGACGAACCGGCGATGCGGGTGAAGTCGCGGAAACCGCTGGCGGCGTACTGGAACAGCAGGTCCGCGTGCGGCTTCTTCGCGATGTCGTCGACCAGCGCATAGGCCAGCAGGTGCGGCAGGTGGCTGACCGCGGCGAACACGGCGTCGTGCTGCTCGGGCGTGAGCGTGTGGATGACGGCGCCGCACAGGCGCCAGGCGGCGGCCACCAGCCCG
>DNCF01000328.1 GCA_003484545.1 Massilia sp.
TTTCGAGCAGGCGGCGCGCGGCGGCCGGGTCGGCCGGCGGCCAGGCGCTGGAGGTCCACACACGGCCGCGCGCACTGTCGGCGTAGCGGATGCCGTCGACCGCCTTTGCCTGCGCCAGTTCCGGGAAGGCGGCGGCATCAAGCACCCACCACAGCGGCGCGCGCAGGGAAGCCGGCGGCGCTTCAGGCTTGTTCCAGACGATCAGTTCGGTCTTCGCGTTCGGCGCATCCTCGACCACCACGCGCACCGGGCCGGTCAATGCGGCGAACATGCGGCGCCACAGCCCCGCCTCGCCGACGATGGCGACGCGCACCTCGCTCGGCGTGGCCGGCCTGGCCAGCGTGCGCAGTTCGACCGGATGAACGAATTGCGGCAGCGCCGCCGGCATCGGAATATCGCCCAGCACCAGCAGGCGCGCCTCCGGCTTCCATTCGCGCTCGTGCGTGCGGATCCAGGCCAGCGCGTCGCCGGCCGGCAGCGGCAGGCGCGCCGCATCGGCAAAACCGGCTTCCTTGACCTGGCGTTCGACCCACTGCGGGTCGGTCCCTTCGGCGACGACGACCGTGTTGCCACGCCACGGCAGCACCGGGTCGGCCAGCCAGGCGATCAGGCAGGCCAGCAGCAGGCAGCGCAGGATCAGCAGCACCACGTCCTTCCACCGCCAGACGCGCATCTGGCGCGGCTCGGTGCGCGGCAGGAAGCGCGCGCTCGCCAAGGGTTCGGCCGCAACCTGGACGCGCTTCTTCCTGTGCCACCAGATCGGCAGCAGCAGGGTCGGCAACGCAAACCACCATAAACTGTTCATCGCCGCCCCGCCTGTCGCAGCAGTTGGCGCAATACCTCGCCGGGCGCTTGTTCAATGCGCGCCTCGACCAGCGGCACGTCATTGGCGCGGCAGGCCGCCGTCACCGCCGCGAAATGCTGCTCGCGGTTGCGCAGGTAGCCCTCGCGCAGGTCGGCGCCGAAGCGGAACACGCCTGCGTCCTGCTCGGGGTCGCGGTAGGCCGGGTCGGCATCGAAACCGCCCGTGCACTCGGCCTCGGTCTGGAGACAGGCCAGGCGCACGTCGTGGCGCATGTGGCGCAGGCGCACCAATGCTTCCGACAGCGGCGAAGGAAAATCGAGAAAGTCGCTGGCGGCAAACACCAGCGCCGGCGACTGCGCGAAACGCAAGCTCGCCTTCAGGGCGGCCGCGTCGGGCAGCTCGCCCTCGGCCCTGGCCGCGTTCAATTTGGCCAGCACGCGCTGGAGCTGGCGCGGACCGCGCGCGGCGGGTACGAGCTGTGCACGGCCGCCGGACAGCACGACCAGCCCGAAGGCGTCGCCCTGGCGCTGGGCGATCGCCGCCACGCAACCCAGCAGCGTGCGCGCGTAGGCCAGCTTGTCCAGCCCCGCAACGCTGCGGCTCGGCTCCATCATCGAGGCGCTGGCGTCCAGCACCAGCCAGACGGCGACATGGCTGTCGCGCTCGGCCTCGCGCACGTAGTAGCGGTCGGCGCGCGCCAGCAGTTTCCAGTCGACGCGGCGCCACTCGTCGCCCGGCGCGTAGGCCCGGTACTCGGAGAACTCGACGCCGGCGCCGCGTTCGCGGCCGGCGTGGATGCCCTGCCCCAGCCCGGCCAGCACGTGGCGGATCACGAGGTCAAGATCGGTCGTGTGCGCGATCAGCGCCGAGCCAGCCAATGCCGCCAATTCAGTCGACCTTGATCTCGTTGCGCAGGGCTTGCAGGATATCGGCCATCGCCACGCCGTCGGCTTCGGCCTCGAAGTTGCGCAGCACGCGGTGCGCCAGCACCGGCAGCAGCATGGCTTGAATATCGTCGCGGGTGACCGCCAGGCGGCCCTGCATCAGCGCGCGCGCCTTGGAGGCGAGCACCAGCGCCTGGCCGGCGCGCGGACCGGCGCCCCAGCCGACGTGTTTTTTCACTGCCTCGACAGTCGTTTCCTGCGGCCGGGTCGCACGCACCAGACGGGTGGCATAGCGCACCAGGTGGTCGCCGATCTCGATGTCGCGCACCAGCTGCTGCAGGCGCAGCAGCGAAGCCAGGTCCATCGCGGCTTCCGCATCCTGCAGGCCGGCATGGGTGGTCTTCGCCACCATCATGACCTCTTCGTCCTCGGTCGGGTAGCCGACGTCGATGCGCAGCAGGAAGCGGTCGAGCTGGGCCTCCGGCAGCGGATAGGTGCCGGCCTGCTCGATCGGGTTCTGGGTCGCGAGCACGAAGAAGGGGCGCGGCAACTTGTGGGTCTGGCCGGCGAAGGTGACCGAGCGCTCCTGCATCGCTTCGAGCAGCGCGGATTGGGTTTTCGGCGGGGCGCGGTTGATCTCGTCGGCCAGCAGCACCTGGGTGAACACCGGGCCCGGCTGGAAGCGGAAGGAACGCTGGCGCGTGGCCTGGTCCTCTTCCAGGATCTCGGTGCCGACGATATCCGAGGGCATCAGGTCGGGCGTGAACTGCACCCGGCGGAACTGCATGTCGGTGGCCTGGGCCAGGGACTTCACCAGCAGGGTTTTACCCAATCCCGGCACGCCCTCAACCAGGGCGTGGCCGCTGGCCAGCAGGCAGGTGACGAGCAGCTCGACCACCTCTTCCTGGCCGATGATCACCCGGCCCATGCTGGCCTTCAGGGCCGCCGTCTTCGCGACCAGCTCGGCCACTTCCGCTTCACTCCACGCTACTACATCCTGTTCAGCCACCGCTCACGCTCCCAACGCATATTGAATGATGTTCACCGCAAAGCGGGTATTGTCGACCGCGAGGAACCGTTTATTGCGAAAGTCGTAGTCCCACTCGCAGCCATAGTCCTTGTTCGAGTACAGCACGCGCACGCGCCCTTTGACTTCGATCGCCTTCAGGTATTCGTGCACCAGGTCGTCCCCCCAGCCGTTCAGCTCCACCGAGGTGTTCGGCGGGCCGTCGAACTTGAAGAAGCTGGAGTAGATCGGATGATTGTTCGGTATCTTCTTCAGGCTTGATGCGCCGAAGATCTTCGCCATCTCGGCTTCAAAACTCTTGGCGAACAGGCCGTCGATGTCGTGGTTGCAGTCGTCCACGAACACGAAGCCGCCGCCCTTCACGTAGCGCTCGAAGTTCCTGCGCTCGGCCGGGGTGAACTGCACCAGCTTGTGCCCCGCCAGGTAGCAGAACGGGGCTTCGAGCATCTTCGGGTCGNNTCGTTGAAGCGGAAGTTCTTGATCGGGTACTTGATCTTGCCGTTCTCGACGTAGAAGGTGCCGTCGCGCGTCAGGCCCGTGATCAGGAGCGACTGCGGATCGACCATGCGGATGTACCAGGTGCGGGTGACGACCACGCCCTTCTTGGTCGATTCGATCAGTTCCTCGAGCGACTTGGTGCCGCCGGCCATGATCATGTTGCCGTGGCCCGCGGTCGGCGCCACGCCCTTCTTCTGCGCCCAGTAGCGCGAGTATTCGAGCGAGGCGATGCGGCCGTTCTTGATGATGTCGGTGCGCTGGCGCGCCAGGCCCGACTGGCCGTCCCAGGGCATCACCGGCACGTCCGGATTCCAGGGATCGGCCCAGACGTTGATACGCTCGTCGAACAGTTTGTCGCCCAGGCGGTTCTTGCCGCCGGCCTTGGTGAGGAAGCTGCGGCCTTCGTCGGCGTCGCGCGCGTCGAAAGCGGAGAACATATTGCCCAGCAATTCGGAGGTCGCGGCCGGCTCCAGGATCACGGTGTAGCGGCCCGGCTCCAGCGCCTTCGCATCGACCGAGCGCAGCGCTTTTTCGATGGCCACGCCCGCCGCCTCGCGCGCGTCGAAGCGGCGCGCGTCGACCGCCGCACGGCTCACCCAGCCCGAACCGCGGCCGTCTTCGGTACGCGCAGTGCAGGTATAGGTGAGGTCGGTCATTTCCTGGAAGCCGAACACGCCGTTCGAGTTGGCGATCGCATTGAAGCGGGTGCTGTCGTTGAAGAAGCCGGCCGTGACCAGGCCCGCCTTCTTCGCAGCCTCGATGCTGTAGGCGGCAACTTGGGCGCGAAATTCCGGGTCGATGTCGGCCGTCGAGCGAATGAAGGTCGGCGTGGGCTTGTACTGCTGCTTGCCGACCGCCGGCATGAATTCCGGATTTTCAGGCGCCAGGCGCGCCAGCTCCTCGGCGCGGCGCACGGCCTTTTCCAGCGACTTGTCGTCGAACTCGTTGAGTTGGGCGATGCCCGACTTCTTGCCGAAGGCGACCTGCACGGTCAGCCGCATGTCTTCGTTCAGGCCGGCGGTCGAGATGCTGTTGCGCGCAAAGCGCACGTTGCCTTCGCGCGCGCCGTGGATCGTGACGCTGCACTCATCGGCCTTCGAGAACCCGATGACACGGTCGCAGATGCGTTTTGCTTCTTCCTGGTTCAGCTGTTTCATCGTTTCTCTCCTCAACCGATCTTGCGTGCGGTGTTGATGACATTGATGCCGTTGAAGCGCGTGGTGCTCGAGCCATGCGAGACCGCGCTGACCTGGCTGGGCTGGCCCTTGCCGTCGAAGAAGGAGCCGCCCATGCGCCAGTCGCGCTGGTCGCAGATCGCGCTGCAGGCATTCCAGAATTCCTGGGTGTTCGACTGGTAGGCGACGTCTTCCAGGGGACCTGTGATCTTGCCGTTCCTGATCTCGTAGAACAGCGTGCCGCCGAACTGGAAGTTGTAGCGCTGCTGGTCGATCGAGTAGGAGCCGCGGCCGATGATGTAGATGCCCTTCTTGACGTCGGCAACCATCTCGTCCGGCGTGAGCTTCGCCTTGCCGGCGGCCAGCGACACGTTCGGCATGCGCTGGAACTGCACGTTGCTCCAGGAGTCCGCATACGAGCAGCCGTGCGATTCCTTTTCGCCGATGATGTGGGCCTGGTCACGCGTGGCCTGGTAGTTGACCAGGATGCCGTCCTTGATGATGTCCCACTGCTTGGCACGCACGCCTTCGTCGTCGTAGCCGATCAGGCCGAGCGAACCCGGCGTGGTGCGGTCGGCAACGAAATTCACGCGCTCGGCGCCGAACTTGAATTTCCTGGTCTGCCACTTGTCGAGGGTGGCGAAGCTGGTGCCGGCGTAGTTCGCCTCGTAGCCGAGCACGCGGTCCAGCTCCGTCGGGTGGCCGACGGCTTCGTGGATGGTCAGGAACAGGTGTTCCGGCGCCAGCACCAGGTCGTACTTGCCCGGCTCGACCGACTTCGCGGACAGCTTCTCGCGCGCCTGCTTGCCGGCCAGGCGCGCATCCTCGATCACGTCATAGGATTTCGTGTACAGCGTGGTGACGCCGCCGGCGGCGCGCACCTTGTCCTGGGCGCGCACGTCGAAGTACTCGTAGCCCATGCTGACCGGCGCGCCCAGGCCGCCGCGCGAGCGGAATTTACCGGTCGCCTTGTCGACTGCGGTGGCGGTGATCGGCGCCCACAGGCGGTGGATGTCCTGGTCGATGTAGGAGCCATCGGTGGAGGCGAAATACTTCTGCTGGTTGATCTGGAAGAGGTTCGCGGTCATGAAGCTCGCGCCCGCGTCCAGGCCGGCCTTGTTGGCGGCGAGGAGCATGTCGGCCTTTTCCTTGACCGGGACCGCGCGCCAGTCCTTCG
This sequence comes from Massilia sp., assembly GCA_003484545.1. Taxonomy (GTDB): domain Bacteria; phylum Pseudomonadota; class Gammaproteobacteria; order Burkholderiales; family Burkholderiaceae_D; genus Telluria. The sequence continues at coordinate 5,567 of DNCF01000328.1, forward strand.
TGAACGGCGTTGCCCAGCTCACCTCGCCCACGCCTTTCACCGGCGCCAGTTGCACCGGTTCCGTCTGCAGCCGGGCGTTGGCCTTGGCGATGGCCACGGCCTGGCGCGCGGCGCCGGCGACGGCGTCCGGGTTCATGCTGTTGGTCGCGGCAAAGCCGTAGGCGCCGCCGGCGATGACGCGGATGCCCACGCCGGTCGATTCGGTGTTCGTGATGCCTTCGACGTTCAGGTCGCGCGTCGTGATGAACTGGTTCAGGTAGCGGCCGATGCGCACGTCGCAGTAGGACGCGCCGGCCTGGGTCGCCGCGTTCAGGGCGGCGTCGGCCAGGGCTTTCTTGAAGCTGACCGCCATCGGGTTCAGCAGGTCTTCGGCTGCGATCGCGTTGCCGAACACCGGGACCAGCATGGCGCCCGCCGTGCCGGCGCCGATTTTGAGGAAGCTACGTCGTTCCATCTTTTCTCCGTTGGGGCGGTCGGTGCGACCGCGTTTTTCGTAGGGTGGCTCTTGAGCCCACGCGGTACGGCGCTTGCATGTCGAAACCGTTCCGCATGGCGCCCGTATCGGCGCTAATGAATTCGCGGCAGTTCTGAAGTTCAATCCGCGTGGGCACAAGTGCCCACCCTACAAAAGCGCGCCAGCGCCTACTCTTACACCGCGTCCGACAAGGACGTGAAGTTGAAGTCCCGCACCTTCATCGACGGGATCACCATCGGGTCCGGACCTTCGTCGCCGCCGATCACCACCGGCTTGCCGATCTCTTCGATGTTGTTGAGCAGCGTGACCGGGCTTTCGTTGAAGCGGAAGTTCTTGATCGGGTGCTTGATCTTGCCGTTCTCGATGTAGAAGGTGCCGTCGCGGGTCAGGCCGGTCAGCGCCACCGATTGCGGATCGACCATGCGGATGTACCAGGTACGGGTGACCAGCACGCCTTTCTTGGTATTCGCGATCAGCTCGGCCGTGGTCTTATCCGTGCCGGCCATGATGAAGTTGCCCGGGCTGCCGATCGAGCGCGCGTTCTTTTGCTGGGCCCAGTAGCGCGAATAGTCCATCGCCGCCACGCGGCCGTCCTTGATCAGGGCGGTGCGTTCGCGCGCGCGCATGTCGTTGTCCCAGGGGAGCACCGGCACGTCCGGATTCCACGGGTCGGTCCAGATGTTCACCTTTTCGTCGAACAGCTTGTCGCCCAGGCGGTTCTTGCCGCCGGCCTTGGACAGGAAGCTGCGGCCCTCGTCGGCGCGGCGCGCGTCGAAGCCGTTGAACATGAAGGCGAGTAAATCGCTGGTGGCGGCCGGTTCCAGCACCACGGTGTAGCGGCCCGGTTCCAGCGCTTTCGCATCGACCGAACGCAGCGCCTTCTCGATGGCGACGTCGGCCGCTTCGCGCGGGTCGAAGCGGGCCAGGTCGCGCGCCGAGCGCTTCACCCAGCCGGAGCCGCGGCCGTCCTCGGTGCGGATGGTGCAGGTGAAGTCGAGCGAGGTCAGGGCCTGGTGGCCGAACACGCCGTTCGAATTGGCGATGGTCTCGAACGAAGTGGTGTCGAGCAGGAAGCCGGCGGCGACCAGGCCCTTCTTGCGGCAGGCCTCGATGCTGTAGGCGGCGGCCTGGGCGCGGATCTCGGGATCGATGTCGGCGGTCTTCTGCACGAAGGTGTTCGAGGCCCGGAATTCGGCTTTCGAGACGGCCGGCATGAACTCCGGATTTTCCGGCGCCAGGCGCGCCAGCTCCTCGGCGCGGCGCACCACGCGCTCGAGCGACTTGTCGTCGAACTCGTTGATGCTGGCGGTGCCCTGGCGCTTGCCGAAGGCGACGCGCACGGTCAGGCTGGTGTCGTCGGTCAGGCCGGCGGTGGAAACGGCGTTGCGGGCGAAGCGGATGTTGCCGGCACGTTTGCCGCCGATGCTGACGATGCACTCGTCGGCCTTCGAGAGCGACATCACGCGGTCGCAGATGCGTTTGGTTTGTTCCTGGGTCAAGATGGTCATGTCGTTCCCTGCCTTAGCCGATCTTGCGAGCGGTGTTGATCACGTTGATGCCGTTGAAGCGCGCGGTCGAGGCACCGTGCGAGACGATGCTGATCTGCGGCGGCTGGCCCTTGCCGTCGAAGAAGGAGCCGCCCATGCGCCAATCGCGCTCGTCGCAGATCGCGCTGCAGGCATTCCAGAATTCCTGGGTGTTGGCCTGGTAGGCGACGTCCTCGAGCATCGGCCCGATCTTGCCGTCCTTGATCTCGTAGAACAGCTGGCCGCCGAACTGGAAGTTGTAGCGCTGCTGGTCGATCGAGAACGAACCGTCGCCGACGATGTAGATGCCCTTCTTGATGTCCTTGACCATCTCGTCCGGGGTGAGCTTCTTCTTGCCGGCGGCGAGGGAGACGTTCGGCATGCGCTGGAACTGCACGTTGCTCCAGGAGTCGGCGTACGAGCAGCCCTGCGACTCCTTCTCGCCGATGATGTGGGCCTGGTCGCGCGTGGCCTGGTAGCTCACCAGCACGCCGTCCTTGATGATGTCCCACTGCTTGCACTTGACGCCTTCGTCGTCGTAGCCGACCGCGCCGAGCGAACCCGGGGTGGTCTTGTCGGCGACGATGTTGACGATCGGCGAGCCGTACTTGAAGTTCTTCGACTGCCACTTGTCGAGGGTGGCGAAGCTGGTGCCGGCGTAGTTCGCCTCGTAGCCGAGCACGCGGTCCAGTTCCGTCGGGTGGCCGACGGACTCGTGGATGGTCAGCCACAGGTGCTCGGGGGTGAGCATCAGGTCGTACTTGCCCGGCGCGACCGACTTGGCGGTCAGCTTCTTCTTCGCATCGCGGCCGGCGGCGCGCGCATCCTCGACGATGTCGTAGGAATGGGTGTACAGGGTGGCGACGCCGCCGGCGGCCTTGATCTTGTGCTCGGGGCGGGCGTCGAGATATTCGTAGCCCATGCCCACCGGCGCACCCAGGCCGCTGCGCGAACGGAACTTGCCGGTGGTCTTGTCGACCGCGGTGGCGCTGAACGGCGCCCACAGGCGGTGCAGGTCCTGGTCGATGTAGGAGCCGTCGGTCGAGGCGAAGTACTTCTGCTGGTTCACCTGGAACAGCATCGACTGCATGAAGTTCGCGCCGCCGTCCATGCCGGCCTTGTTGGCGGCGATCAAGAGGTCGGCCTTCTCCTTGATCGGCACGGTGCGCCAGTCCTTCTTGATCGGCGTGCTCCACGCCACTTCGCCGACGCCCTTGACTGGTGCAAGCTGCACCGGTTCGGACTGCAGCCTGGCGTTGGCCTTGGCGATCGCGACCGCCTGGCGCGCGGCGCCGGCGATGCCGTCCGGGGTCATGTCGGACGTGGCCGCGAAACCGTAGGCGCCGTTGGCGACCACGCGCACGCCGACGCCGGCCGACTCGGTGTTGACGACGTTCTCGACGTTCAGGTCGCGGGTGGTGACGAACTGGTTCAGGTAGCGGCCGATACGCACGTCGCAGTAGGAAGCGCCGGCCTTGGTGGCGGCGTTCAGCGCGATGTCGGCCAGTGCCTTCTTGGCCGATGCGGCCATGGGATTGATCAGTTCCTCGGCCGCGATCGCGCGTCCGGCGACCGGGATGAGCATCGAGCCAAATGCGATGGTGCCGATGTTGAGAAAGGTACGACGTTCCATTGTGTCTCCTGAATTCAACCTGCTTCGGGGGCGGCGCGCACACGGGCAAGCCGCGTATGTATATGTAGAACTCGTGGCTGTCGTCGCAGCAAGCGCGACGGCAAACTGCTAAACATTATCAGCAACTAAAGATTTTGGATAGGCAATCTTTGTACCAGCCCAGCGTATTTCGAAACGCCCGGCCCATGCGGACGTCCGTGCGGTGTCCGAGTGTCCGCTCGGACAGCAAGCGGACAGTACATACGTTCTATCTCGCGTATTGACACCGGCTTGAGGTGCGCGCGTGGATTTGCTTGACTGGCAAGATGGCTTGCCCGATCATCGGGCGCGACGGCGCGGCGCAGCCGGGTCCGCATTCATCAGCAACGACACGCAACCATACGGAGACCTTGACCCATGAAACGACTGATCCTGGCCGCCCTGCTGGCCACCGGCATCGCCGGTGCCGCCCAGGCCGACGACGCGCTGAAAGCCGCCATCGCCGGCGAGCACCGCGCCGAGAGCAACCGCGCCCGCGACGTCTACCGCCACCCCTACGAAACCCTCACCTTCTTCGGCATCAAGCCGAACATGACGGTGGTGGAGCTGGTGCCGTCAGGCGGCTGGTATACCGAGATCCTCGCGCCCTACCTGCGCGAGAAGGGCAAGCTGATCGGCGCGGGCCAGGCCATTGCGCCGGGCAACCGTTACGGGGAAGCGTTCAAGAAGAAGCTCGACTCGAACCCGGCGCTGTACGACAAGGTCGTCACCAGCGTGTTCGAGCCGCCGGCCCGCTACGACATCGCCGCGCCGAACAGCGTCGACATGGTGCTCACCTTCCGCAACCTGCACAACTGGGTGGGCAATGGCGACGAGGCGGTGAAGACCACCTTCAAGGAAATCCACAAGGTGCTGAAACCGGGCGGCGTGCTGGGCGTGGTCGACCACCGCCTGCCGGCCTCGATGAAACAGGACGAGAAGGCCTCGAGCGGCTACGTGCACGAAGCCTATGTCATCAGGATGGCCGAAAGCGCCGGCTTCAAGCTGGCCGGCAAGTCGGAAGTGAACGCCAACCCGAAGGACACGGCGAACCACGAGAAAGGCGTGTGGACCCTGCCGCCGGTGCTGGCGAACAAGGACAAGGACCGCGAGAAGTACATGGCGATCGGCGAGAGCGACCGCATGACGCTGAAGTTCGTGAAGCAGTAAGCGCGATTCGCCGGTATCGCTTGAACGCGTGGGCGGTATCGGAGCTGCGGACACGCACGCGTTTCGCCGCAGCCGCCCACGCCATGGGCGGCTGCATCAGGCAACTCAGCCGCGACGGCGCGCAGCCATGCCCAGCAGGCCCAGGCCCAGCAGTGCCAGCGATGCCGGTTCCGGCACTTCGTTTTCCTGCTCCGGCACGTCGACCTGGGCGCTCAGCACGGCGTTCGTGAAATAGAATTCGCCGCTGATCGAGGAAATGGCGACGTTCAGGATGCCGTCGGCCTTCAGGTCGGCCAGGGCCGCGACCAGGTTGATCTGCTCCAGCTTCGGCGTGTTCCCGTTTGGCACGTGGTTGTTGCCGTTAGGCGTCACGACCTGGAGGCTGTTGCCCACCGAGATCGAATAACGTTCCTGGCCATTGTTCGGGTCGGTCAGGTAGATGTCGATGTAGGCCGACAGGATGTCCGACGACGAGGCCGAGTACGAAGCCAGGATCGAGGTCAGGTCGAAACTGAAGTTGTAGGTGGCTCCAGAAACGATCTGGTGATCCGGGTTCGCATCGAAAGGTAGCGTGACAGGGGTGATCACGCCGGCATGGGCGGCACCGAAAGCGAGCGAGCAGGCCAGTGCGGCAACAACTTGTTTAAACATTTTCATGACAGATCCCTGGTGTGGTTGGCAACGTATTTACATTATGCAGCTTTCATGCCAGCAATAAATTTCCTTTGAGGATCATGCACTTAGGAAAATTCCTCTTCCTGTAGGAATATTCACTGTAAAAGTTATCGACAGGTCAACAATGATTCTTATATGAAACTTTGTTAAAGAGAAGCGCACTGCTTGGTCAGGCGCGTACCTGAGCCATAAAAAACGGGGCCGCAGCCCCGTTTGTTTTTACTGCTTCGTCTTCGCCTTTACCGGCGTGAAGAGCAAATCGTGGAAGTCGTAGCTGAAGTCGGTTTCCTCGGACACCGCCTTCATCTTGACGTGGTCGATGCTGCCGTCGTGGTCGAGCGAGAAGGTGACGTAGGCGTCGGCGTTGAAGTTGCGTTCCTTCCAGCGCACGATGAAGGTGTCGTGCTGGAAGTGCTCCATCTCGCCGGTGAGGTCCGGCGTACGCGAGAACGACATGATCAGCTTGTTGCCGTTGCGCTTGACGTTCATGATGCCGTACCACGGATCCTCGTACTGGCCCTCGTAAGCGGCCAGCGCCAGCGAAGGCTTCGAGCCCGATGCGCGCGTCTCCGAGGCCGACTTCAGGCGCGCCAGCTCCTTGGCGTGCGCTTCCTCTTCGAGGTCGGCGACCAGCTTGATCCAGTCGGTCGGCGTCGCGCCAGTCATGTACTGGTCGAGCAGGCGGTATTGCAGGGCACTGAGCGCCCCGCCGCTTTCGGCATTGGTCAGGATGGCGATGCCCAGCTTCGATTCCGGCACCAGCAGCACGCGCGAATAGAAGCCCTGCAGCGCGCCGCCGTGCATGGCGACCAGCTGGCCCTTGTAGTCGCGCAGCTGGAAGCCCAGGCCGTAGGCGTAGAAGTTCGGTTTCGTCGCAGCCAGCGGCGGCTTCGGCGTGTTGATCTTCATCGGCGTCTGCGCGGTCCACATCTCGCGCGCCTGCGCGTCCGACCACAAGCGCAGCTCCTTGCCGTCCGCGTCCTTGGCGCCGGCCACGCGGCCGTTATCGAGCAGCACCTGCATCCATTTGGCGATGTCCTCGGCATTCGTGTTGATGCCCACCGCGCCGACCGCGTTCGCCACCGGCATCGACTTGACGGCCGCGATCTTGTCCTTGATCTTGCTGTGCGCGTTCGAGGCGTTCGGGTTGCCCTCATTCTCGGCCAGGCTGGTCGTGGTCGTGTTCATGCCGACCGGCTTGAGGATGCGCTCGCGCACCGTGTCGCCCCAGGATTTACCCGACTTCCGGGCGATGATCTTGCCCGCGACGATGTACAGCAGGTTGTCGTAGGCATAGCTGTTGCGAAAGCTCGTCGCCGGGCGGATGTAGCGCAGCTTCTCGATGATCTCGTCGGTGCTGAAGGTGGTGGTCGGCCACCACAGCAGGTCGCCCGCGCCCAGGCCCAGGCCGCTGCGGTGGGTCAGCAGGTCGCGCACGGTCATCTCGCGCGTGACGTAGGCGTCGTACATCTGGAAGTCCGGCAGGTGCTTGACCACCGGGTCGTCCCATTTCAGCTTGCCCTCGTCGACCAGCATCGCCAGCGCAGCGGCGGTGAAGGCCTTCGAGTTCGAAGCGATCTCGAACAGGGTCTTGCCGTCGACCTTCGCCGGCTCGCCGAGCTTGCGCACGCCGAAGCCGCGCGCGGCGACCACTTGCCCGTCCTTGACCACGGCGATCGCGATGCCCGGCACGTCGAAGGCCTTCATGGTGCGCTTGACGTCCTGCTCGAGGTCGTAGCTCGATGCGGCCGGGCGCGCGATCGGCGGCGCGACCGCCGTCTGTGCGTATGCTCCGACTGCCGAAAATGCGATCAGGATCGCGGCTGCAAGGTGTTTCATGTTCTGCACTCTGGGCTTCCTTTACTGTTTGGCCATCGTCTTGTCGACGCTGCTTTGTGTCTCGGGATGGTAGCGTTCGCGCGCCGCCTTGTAGACAGTCTCCGCCCACGCGCGGTCTTCCGTATTAGCGCGCAGCGCCGCGTACAGCGGCACCACGAACTTCTGGCGGCCGACGCTCATCAGGAACTCCTGCATCTGCGGACGGACGTCGCGGTAGCCGGCGTGCACGGCGGCGCGGTAGAAGCGGAACGCGACTTCCTTGTTGCCGGTCTTTGCGAGACCGAAGGCGGCGTCGAGTTCCTTCAGGCGCGCGGCGTCGGTCTTGTTGTCGATATCGTTCAGGAACTTCATCCACTCGGCCGCCGTCCAGCCTTTCGTGTCGAGCTTTGCGGTCGGCAGTTCGCCCTTGAGCCAGGCGGCGGTCGTCGCGTCGAGGGCGCTGAGGCGCTGCGACTTCGCATGCTTGGCGCTGGCCGGAATGCCGGGGCCGTGCAGCCACTCGGCCAGTTCGGCCTCGCTCATCACCTGCGGATGCTTGGCCAGCAGCTTGGTGCGCAGGTAGGCCACGAACTGGTCGGTGGTCACGCTCTGGAAAGCGTGGCTGTCGAACCAGCCACGCAGGAAAGGATCGAACACGGCGCGGCCGGCGCGCTCTTCCAGCGTGCGCAGGAACCAGGCGCCCTTTGGATAGGCCAGTCCCTCGTCGGTGTAGGTGGCGGAGCCGTTGTCCGGATCGCGCGTGAGCAGCGCCTGCTTCGCCTGCGGGATGTCCTTCAGCGACTCGATCGCCTCTTCCTGCTCGAGCTGCAGGTTCATCAGCGCGACTTCCTCGCCGTACAGCACCTCGAGGATGCGGGTGGTGACGTAGGTGGTGAAGCCTTCGTTCAGCCACCAGTGCTTCCACGAGGCGTTGGTCACCAGGTTGCCCGACCAGCTGTGCGCCAGCTCGTGGGCGATCAGGTCGACCAGGCTGCGGTCGCCCGCGATCATGGTCGGGGTCAGGAAGGTCAGGCGCGGGTTCTCCATGCCGCCGATCGGGAACGAAGGCGGCAGCACCAGCATGTCGTAGCGTCCCCAGCGATACGGTCCGTAGAGCGATTCGGCGGCTTCGACCATCTTCTCGGTGTCGGCCAGTTCGTAGGCGGCGGCCTCGATGCGCTGCGGTTCGGCGTAGACGCCGGTGCGTCCGCCCAGGGTGCGCGCTTCCAGCTCGCCGATGCCGATCGCCAGCAGGTAGGACGGAATCGGCTGCGGCATGTTGAACTTCCAGCCGCCCTTGCCCGTCGCCTTCGGATCGTTATCCGCGCTCATGACCACGCGCAGGCCTTCCGGCGCCTCGATGCGCGCGGTATAGGTGAAGCGCACCGAGGGCGTGTCCTGCACCGGCACCCAGGAGCGCGCGTTGATCGATTGCGACTGGCTGAACATGAAGGGACGCTTGCCCGACAGGGTCTGGGCCGGGGTCAGCCACTGCAGGGCGCTGGCGGTGGGCGCGGTGCGGTAGTGGATGCGCACCTTCGGCGCCTGGCTGGCGAGATGGACGTGCAGGGCCTGGCCCTTCTCCTCGTCGAATTGATCCAGCGTGTACTTCACCGGCGTCCAGCGGCCCTTCGCGTCCTGCGCCTCGATCTTCGCGATGGTCAGTTCGCGCGTATCGAGGTCGAGCGTGCGCGCCGACTTGTCGAGCCAGTCGAGGGAGAGTTCGGCGTAGCCGGACAGGGTCTTCTTCGCGAAGTCGGCCTTCAGGTCCATGTGCAGGGCGCGCGTGCGGACCTGGTCGTAGTTGGCATAACTGAGGGGGTCGAGCGCGAAGGCATGCGCGCTCCACGTGCCGAGGATGGCGCACGCGGTGGCGCGCAGCAGGGAACTGGTTTTCATGGTGTCTCGTCGATGGTGAAGCGGCCCGGCCTGGCGCCGGGGAGGACAGCTGAGCAGGATAGCACTTTCATTCCGGGGGTGAAAGCGCTTGTCCAGGCCGGTGGGTGTTCAGGCGCCGTACCGCGTAAGTTCGAGAACCCACCGTACGAAACCGACGGAGCGGATGATCGGGCGCAGCAGCGGTGGGTTCGAGAACCCACCCTACGCCGGGCCGACTCTGCTATGATCCGCGCTTTGCCCGCACCACCCTATGGATGCCTTCCTGGTCGCCACCGGCATCGTCGGTCTCGCTGAAATCGGCGACAAGACGCAACTCCTGGCCTTCCTCCTCGCCGCCCGCTTTCGCCGTCCGCTGCCCATCGTCGCCGGCATCTTCGTCGCCACGCTGCTGAACCACGCCTTCGCCGCCGCCGTCGGCGCGCTGGTGAGCGAGCTGCTGGGCCCGTCGGTGATGCGCTGGGTGCTCGGCCTTTCCTTCCTGGGCATGGCGGTGTGGACGATGATCCCGGACCAGGTCGACGAGACCGAAGCCTCGCTGGCGAAGTTCGGCGTCTTCGCCACCACCGTGCTTTCCTTCTTCATCGCCGAGATGGGCGACAAGACGCAGGTGGCCACCGTGGCGCTGGCGGCGCGCTACCAGGACATCGTGGCGGTCGTGGCCGGCACGACCTTCGGCATGATGCTGGCCAACGTGCCGGCGGTGGTCTTCGGCGAGCGCATCGCCAACAAGGTGCCGCTGGCGCTGGTGCACGGGATCGCGGCGCTGATCTTTGCCGGGCTGGGGATCGCGACGCTGTTGGGCGTGGGCGAAGGCTTCGGGTTTTAAACCCGTCGGGTCACATCGCTACGGCGCCGTATCCGCGGCACCTCAACGCCAGCGCGCCATCCACTTGTCGTAGAAGCCCAGGTCGCGCGGCACGGCGCCGGGAATGGCGCAGATCGCGCCGGCGAATTCGTTGGCGCGCGCCAGCGTCAGTGCGAGCGGCCAGCCGCGCATGCGCCCCAGCAGGAAGATCGCCGAGAAGGCGTCGCCCGCCCCCACGGTGTCGATGACGAAGGGCGGCGCCGGCGTCTCGCGGGTGTCGATGGTGCTGCCGTCGCGGCCGAAATAGACCGAACCGCGGTGTCCCAGGGTGACAATCAGCGCCTGCAGGCCGAACATCTGCACCAGGCCGGCGCAGGCCGAGCGGGTCTCGTCGGCGGCCATGGGCGGATCGTTGGGGCCGAGCTGGAAGTACCAGCCGAACAGCGCCTGCAGCTCTTCCTCGTTGACCTTGGCGATGTCGGCCGCGTGCAGCGCGTGGAACACGGTGCGTTCGCCGACTTGGCCGTCGCGCAGGTTGAGGTCGAGGAAGCGGATGGCCTGCTTGCCCTGAGTGGCTGAGAGCAGCGCCTGCAGCGTGCCGCGCGAGCGTTCGTTGCGCTGGGCCAGGGTGCCGAAATAGATGGCCGCTGGGGTAACGCCGGCCAGCGCCTTCAATGCCGCCTCGCGCTCGATATAGTCGTAGGCCTGGTTCGGCACGATCACGAAGCGGTGTCCCTTCGGTGTGCGCTCGACCAGCACGCGGCCGGTCTCCTCGATCGCGTCGCGCTGCAGGCCGGCCTGCGACATCGCGAAGCGCTCGAACTCGGCGCGCACGCTCTCGCCATTGCGATCCTCGCCGATGCGGGTGATCATCAGGCTGGGCGCCATGAAGGCGGCCAGGTGGCGCGCGACGTTGAAGGGCGCACCGCCGACCACCTGCCCGGTGGCGAAGTCGTCGACCAGCGCTTCGCCGAAGACGACCGTGGTGCCGGCCGTAGCGCCGGCCTTCATGTCAGGCGCGGCCAAGGCTCAGCCTTCGAACGGCACGGTGTCCTTGAAGGACGCGCGCTCGGCGAGCTTGTCGTGCAGGCGCGCCAGGTTCGGATGCGCGCCGCGCCAGTCGATGTCGGGGAAGCGGAAGCTCAGCCAGCCCAGCGCGCAGCCGACGGCGACGTCGGCCAGGCTGTAGTTCTTGCCCATGCAGAAGGCGTTTTCGCCGAGCTTGTCGGACATCACCTGCAGGCCGGCGTGCACCTTGCCGAGCTGGCGTGCTATCCACTGCGGGCTTTGCTGCTCCTGCGGGCGCAGCGTCTTTTCCAGGCGCACCAGCACGGCCGCGTCGAGCACGCCATCGGCCAGCGCTTCCCAGACCTTGACGTCGGCGCGGTCGCGCCCGTTCGGCGGCAGCAGCTTGCAGACCGGGGTCAGGGTGTCGAGGTATTCGGCGATCACACGCGAATCGTAGAGCGCGCTGCCGTCTTCCATCAGCAGGCAGGGCACCTTGCCGAGCGGGTTGGATTGCAGGATCCGGGTGTCGGCGGACCAGACGTTCTCGAGCTCGAAACTGTAGTCGAGCTTCTTTTCAGCCATGACGACGCGCACCTTGCGCACATACGGACTGGTATTGGAACCGATGAGTTTCATAGATGCTCGGAAAGGAGGATTTAATAAGAGTATAACATTGGCTTTGTGCCAAAAAACCGCCACGCCGGGCGCGTTCGCTGCTTCCGCAACACGGGGCCATGCGGCGTCCAATGGTAAAATCCGCGTTTTTGCACGGACGCCCGCCATGACCGCTACCGCCCCACTTTCCTCCCTGTCGGCCCTGTCGCCGCTCGACGGCCGCTATGCCGCCAAGACCGACAAGCTGCGCCCGATCCTGTCCGAAGCCGGCTTCATGCACCATCGCGTGATGGTCGAAATCGCCTGGCTGCAGGCCCTGGCCCAGGCTGGATTCGACGAGATCAAGCCGTTCTCGGTCGAAGCCAGCACCCACCTCGACGACCTGGCCGCCGGCTTCGACGAAGCGGACGCCGCGCGCATCAAGGAGATCGAGGCGGTCACCAACCACGACGTCAAGGCGGTCGAGTACTGGCTCAAGGAAAAAGTAAAAGACGTGCCGGAGCTGGTCGCGGCGTCCGAATTCATCCACTTCGGCTGCACCTCGGAAGACATCAACAACACCAGCCACGGCATGATGCTGAAAGCCGCGCGCGACACCGTGCTGCTGCCGGCCCTGCAGGCGATCATCGCCAAGCTGACCGAGATTGCCCACGTCAACGCCGAACTGCCGATGCTCTCGCGCACCCACGGCCAGACCGCCAGCCCGACCACGCTGGGCAAGGAGTTCGCCAACGTGGTCGCGCGCCTGCAGCGCGCCGTGCAGCGCATCGCCGCCGTCGAAATCCTCGGCAAGATGAATGGCGCGGTCGGCAACTACAACGCCCACCTGTCGGCCTACCCGGGCTTCGACTGGCCGGCCTTTTCGAAGGACGTGATCGAAAACCGGCTTGGCCTGACGTTCAATCCGTACACCATCCAGATCGAGCCGCACGACTACATGGCCGAGATGTTCGACGCCATCGCGCGCGCCAACACCATCCTGCTCGACCTGAACCGCGACATCTGGACCTATGTGTCGCTGGGCTACTTCAAGCAGAAGCTGAAGGCCGGCGAGATCGGCTCGTCGACCATGCCGCATAAAGTCAACCCGATCGACTTCGAGAACTCGGAAGGCAACCTGGGCCTGGCCAACGCCGTGCTGCGCCACATGGCCGAGAAGCTGCCGGTCTCGCGCATGCAGCGCGACCTCACCGATTCGACCGTGCTGCGCAACATCGGCGTCGGCTTCGGCTACGCCCTGCTGGCCTACGACAGCTGCCTGCGCGGCCTGAACAAGCTGGAAGTCAATGCCGCCCGCCTGGAAGCGGACCTGGACGCGAGCTGGGAAGTGCTGGCCGAGCCGGTGCAGACCGTGATGCGCCGCTACGGCATCGA
>DNCF01000424.1 GCA_003484545.1 Massilia sp.
CGATGCGCGGCGCGTTGGCCAGCTGGTCCTGCTCGATCACCAGCGGCTGGGTCAGGTAGGGCTCGATCACGCCGGACGGAATCGACTGCACCGCGTCGTTCTCCAGGCCGCTGCTCCTCACCTGGGGCGACAGGCGCAGCAGCGGCGGCTCGCCGCGTCCGTCGCCGCTGCCCGGCTTGCTCAGGGACAGGCGGCCGCGCGCGCGGTCGAAATAGACGATCTGGCCGGGATAGATCCAGTGCGGGTTGCGGATCTCGTCGCGGTTCATGCCCCAGACCTGGGGCCAGCACCACGGGTGCTGGAGGAAGGCGCCGGAGATATCCCAGAGGGTGTCGCCCTTGACGACGCGGTGCTGGTCCGGGGCGTTCGGCTTGAAGGCGCATTCGGCGGCCTGGACGGGGCCGGCTACGACACACGCGACGAGGGCCGCCGCAGCAGCGCGGGTCACGACTGTGCTAAAATTTTTCATTGAAGACGTCCGTAAAGTGCGGCATTGACACGGAATTGCAGGCTGCGCCGGTCACCTCGGCCAGCCGGGGCGCAAGAGACAGCACGAATCGACGTTCCCTGACCGCGAGGCGGATCGCAAAGAGTTGCCGAATTGAATCAAATTCTGCACACAAATCCTTGAACTAGCAAGACAAACCGCGTCCTGCAGCCGGGGCGGCGTGTTGCATTCCTGCTCGTGCGCCCCCACCTGTTGTCGTACTCCCACCAATCCTTATTGAACTGTTACTGAATTAGCTGATATGGCCCTCCTGAAGATCCTGCGCTATCCCGACCCTCGCCTGCACAAGGTTGCCAAGCCGGTGACCGAATTCGGCGAGCGCCTCGCCAAGCTGGTGGCCGACATGGCCGAGACCATGTACGACGCGCCAGGCGTCGGGCTGGCCGCGACCCAGGTCGACGTGCACGAGCGCGTGGTCGTGATCGACGTCTCCGAATCGCACGATGCGCTGCGCGTCTTCGTCAACCCGGAAATCACCTGGGCCAGCGAGGAAAAGCAGGTCTACGACGAAGGCTGCCTGTCGGTACCGGGCATCTACGACGGCGTCGAGCGTCCGGCGCGCGTCAAGGTGCGCGCCCAGGATGCCAAGGGCGAGTTCTTCGAGCTCGAGTGCGACGGCCTGCTGGCCGTGTGCATCCAGCACGAGATGGACCACCTGATGGGCAAGGTGTTCGTCGAATACCTGTCGCCGCTGAAGCGCAACCGCATCAAGGCCAAGCTGCAGAAGGAAGAACGCGGCATGGAACGCGAAGCGGCGCTGAAGGCCGCCGGCCGCCGTTACTAAGGCGCCGCGCATGAAGGTCGTTTTCGCCGGCACGCCGGAGTTTGCTGCTGTCGCCCTGCGTGAGCTGGTCGAGGCCGGTTTCGAGATTCCCCTGGTGCTGACCCAGCCCGACCGCCCGGCCGGGCGCGGCATGCAGTTGCAGGCCTCGCCGGTCAAGCAGCTGGCGCTGGAACATGGCATCGAGTTGCTGCAGCCGCTGTCGCTGCGCATGGATAGCAAGGACCCGCAGCGCGCCGAGGAGGCACGCGCCGCCCATGAGCGCTTGACGGCGCTCGACTACGACGTGATGGTGGTGGCGGCCTATGGCCTGATCCTGCCGCGCAGCACCCTCGACATCGCGCCCTGCATCAACATCCACGGTTCGCTGCTGCCGCGCTGGCGCGGCGCGGCCCCGATCCACCGCGCGATCGAAAGCGGCGACGTCGAGACCGGCGTGACCATCATGGGCATGGAAGAAGGCCTGGACACCGGCCCGATGATGCTGATCGAACGCGTGGCGATCGAGGACGGCGACACTACCGGCAGCCTGCACGACAAGCTGGCGGCGCTGGGCGGGACCATGATCGTGGAGGCGCTGCGCCGCATGGAGCGCGGCGAATTGACGTCCACGCCGCAACCCGAGGAAGGCGTGACCTACGCCGCCAAGATCAGCAAGGACGAAGCGAAGCTCGACTTCGCCCTGCCGGCCGTTGCGCTATGGCGCAAGGTGCGCGCCTTCAATCCCTTCCCCGCCGCACAAGGCATGGTGAACGGGACCGCGATCAAGATCTGGAAGGCCGAGTTGGCCGACTACGCGGGCAAGGCGGCGCCGGGCACGGTCGTGTCGGCCGATGCGCAAGCAGGCATCGTCGTTGCCTGCGGCGAAGGCGCGCTGCGTTTGCTGGAGTTGCAAAAGCCGGGCGGCAAGCGCCTGGCGGCGGCGGAGTTTTTGAAAGGCTTTCCGCTGGCTGGCCTGCAGTTTGCGTAACCCGTAGGGTGGGCACTCCGTGCCCACGCGAATGCATGCTTCGAGTTTGCTTGTGAACGCGGCGAACAAGATGCGTTCCAGCACAGGCGTTCGCGGTATGCCAGGAACGCTGCCAGCATCACGCGGCTTAATCGGTTTTAACGGCGCTCACACTGCGCCACCTTTCGCGTGGGCAGTGGGGCCGGCTAAATGCCGGCACCACAAAGTGCCCACCCTACGGTCAACGCTAGCAGCGTAATCGACGCTGCGTCATTTCAGCGTTCCGACACACTGCCCCAAATGAAAAACGCGCCCTTCGGCGCGTTCGATGACAATTTAATTGCCGGCTGCTTCCGCAGCACGCTGCGCGTCCATGTGTTCGCGCAGAACCTGGTTGATGCGGGTCTGGTAACCAGGACCCGCCGCCTTGAACCATTCCAGCATGTCGACGTCGAGGCGGATCGTCACGATCTGCTTCACGCCCGCCGGCTGCTGTTTCGCTACTGGCGCCACGTGATTCTGCACCACTGCCTGGTCCCAATCGGGTTCGTACTCTTTGTTCATGCAATCATCCCGTCTCTTTAACAACGTGCCACATTCCTCGTGGCATTTATTTATTGTCGTCGCTGTATGTATCCGCAAAATTGCTAAACAGGCGGGTTTTGTAACGTCATGTAACAACGATGCGCATAAACACATAACGATACAATCTGCCTCCCCAGCCCGCCGCGGCTGAAGCGCGCGACGGCGATGACGTATAATTTCAGGTCGTCCAAACCGTGCCGATGCTTGCGCACGCCTACCGAAAGCTCATCATGACTGCCCCAAAGACCGCCCTCTCCCCGATCGAAACCCAGCTGCGCGAGATCCTGTCGCGCCGCATCATGATCCTGGATGGCGCGATGGGCACCATCATCCAGCAGTACAAGCTCGACGAAGCCGCTTACCGCGGCGAGCGCTTCGCCGGTTTCGCCGCGCCCGAGGGCGCCGGCAACCGCGAACTCTTCGTCAAGGGCAACAATGAGCTGCTCACGCTCACCCAGCCGCGGGTGATCCAGGAAATCCACGAGCGCTACCTCGCGGCCGGCGCCGACCTGATCGAAACGAACACTTTCGGCGCCACCAGCGTGGCCCAGGACGACTACCACATGGGGCACCTGGCCTACGAGATGAACGTCGAGGCCGCCAAGCTCGCGCGCGCCGCCTGCGACAAGTACGCGACGCCGGACAAGCCGCGCTTCGTTGCCGGCGCCCTCGGCCCGACCCCGAAGACGGCCTCGATCTCGCCCGACGTGAACGACCCGGCGGCGCGCAACATCACCTTCGACCAGCTGGTTGCGAGCTACCACGAGCAGGTGCGCGGCCTGGTCGACGGCGGCGTCGACGTGCTGCTGGTCGAGACCATCTTCGACACCCTGAACTGCAAGGCGGCGCTGTTCGCCATCGACCAGTACTTCGACGAGCATCCAGGCACCCCGCGCAAGCCGATCATGATCTCGGGCACGGTCACCGACGCCTCAGGCCGCATCCTGTCCGGCCAGACCGTCGAGGCCTTCTGGAATTCGGTGCGCCACGCCAAGCCCCTGACCATCGGCCTGAACTGCGCGCTGGGCGCGGCGCTGATGCGCCCCTATGCCGAGGAGCTGTCGCAGATCGCCGATACGTTTGTGTGCATCTACCCGAACGCCGGCCTGCCCAACCCGATGAGCGACACCGGTTTCGACGAACTGCCGTCCGACACCTCGGCCCTGCTGCGCGAATTCGCCGACGCCGGCTTCGTCAACATCGCCGGCGGCTGCTGCGGCACCACGCCGGAACACATCAAGGCCATCGCCGAACTGCTCTCGACCGCCACCCCGCGCGCGCTGCCGCAAGTGCCGGTCGCGATGCGCCTGTCCGGCCTGGAGCCGTTCACGGTGGATGAATCGTCGCTGTTCGTGAACGTCGGCGAACGCACCAACGTCACCGGCTCGAAAGCCTTTGCGCGCATGATCCTGAACGAGCAGTTCGACGAGGCGCTGTCGGTGGCGCGCCAGCAGGTCGAGAACGGCGCCCAGGTCATCGACATCAACATGGACGAGGCGATGCTCGACTCGCAGGCGGCGATGACGCGCTTCCTGAACCTGATCGCCTCCGAGCCGGACATCTCGCGCGTGCCGATCATGATCGACTCCTCGAAGTGGTCGGTCATCGAGGCCGGCCTGAAGTGCGTGCAGGGCAAGGCCATCGTCAACTCGATCTCGATGAAGGAAGGCGAAGAGGAATTCCTGCGCCAGGCGAAACTGTGCCGCCGCTACGGCGCGGCCGTGATCGTGATGGCCTTCGACGAGATGGGCCAGGCCGACACCTTCGAGCGCAAGATCGAGATCTGCAAGCGCGCCTACGACACGTTGGTGCAGAAGGTGGGCTTCCCGCCCGAGGACATCATTTTTGATCCGAACATCTTCGCGATCGCCACCGGCATCGAAGAGCACAACAACTACGCGAACGACTTCATCAACGCCACGCGCTGGATCCGCGAGCACCTGCCGCATGCGAAGGTGTCGGGCGGCGTTTCGAACGTCTCGTTCTCCTTCCGCGGCAACGACCCGGCGCGCGAAGCGATCCACACCGTGTTCCTGTACCACGCGATCAAGGCCGGCATGACCATGGGTATCGTGAACGCCGGCATGGTCGGCGTCTACGACGAACTGCCCGCCGAGCTGCGCGAGCGCGTCGAGGACGTGGTGCTGAACCGCCGCGATGACGCCACCGAGCGCATGATCGAATTCGCCGGCACCCTGAAGGCCGGCGGCGGCAAGCAGGAACAGAACCTCGAGTGGAGGAACGGCCCGGTCGAGAAGCGCCTGGCGCACGCGCTGGTGCACGGCATCACCCAGTGGATCGTCGAGGACACCGAGGAAGCGCGCCAGGCCGTGGCCGCCGCCGGCGGGCGCCCGATCAACGTCATCGAAGGCCCGCTGATGGCCGGCATGGACATCGTCGGCGACCTCTTCGGCCAGGGCAAGATGTTCCTGCCGCAGGTGGTGAAGTCCGCCCGCGTGATGAAGCAGGCCGTGGCCCACCTCGTGCCTTTCATCGAAGAGGAAAAGGCGCAGGAGGAAGCGCGCACCGGCATCGTCGCCAAGCCGAAGGGCAAGATCGTGATCGCCACCGTGAAGGGCGACGTGCACGACATCGGCAAGAACATCGTCTCGGTGGTCCTGCAGTGTAATAACTTCGAGATCGTGAACATGGGTGTGATGGTGCCCTGCTCCGACATCCTGGCCAAGGCCAAGGAAGAGAACGCGGACATCGTCGGCCTGTCCGGCCTGATCACGCCTTCGCTGGAAGAGATGGCCCACGTCGCGCGCGAGATGCAGCGCGACCCGTGGTTCCGCGAGCGCCGCATTCCGCTCCTGATCGGCGGCGCCACCACCAGCCGCGCGCACACGGCCGTCAAGATCGCCCCGCACTACGACGGCCCGGTGGTCTACGTACCGGACGCCTCGCGTTCGGTGTCGGTCGGCCAGTCGCTGCTGACCGAGGAAACGCGCGAGCAGTACATGGCCGAGATCAAGGCCGATTACGAGCGCATCCGCGTGCAGCACGCCGGCAAGAAGGCGCTGCCGATGGTCACGCTGGAACAGGCGCGCGCCAACAAGGCGAAACTGGACTTCGCGCCAGTCAAGCCGAAGTTCATCGGGCGCCGCGTATTTAAAAATGTCGACCTCGGCACGCTGGCCCGCTACATCGACTGGGGCCCGTTCTTCCAGACCTGGGACCTGGCCGGCCCCTTCCCCGCCATCCTCACCGACGAGGTCGTGGGCGAAGCCGCGACCAAGGTCTTCGAGGAAGGCCAGGCCATGCTCAAGAAGATCATCGAAGGCCGCTGGCTGACCGCGAACGGCGCGATTGCCCTGCTGCCGGCCAACAGCGTGCGCGACGACGACATCGAGATCTATACCGACGAATCGCGTTCGCAGGTCGCCTTCACCTGGCACGGCCTGCGCCAGCAGGGCGTGAAACCCGTGGTCGACGGCGTGCAGCGCCCGAACCAGTGCCTGGCCGACTTCATCGCGCCGAAGGAATCGGGCGTGGCCGACTACATCGGCATGTTCGCGGTAACCGCCGGCCTGGGCATCGAGAAGCACGAGCAGCGCTTCGAGGACGCGCACGACGACTACTCGTCGATCATGCTGAAGGCCCTGGCCGACCGCCTGGCCGAAGCCTTCGCCGAATACCTGCACGAGCGCGTGCGTACCGACCTGTGGGGCTATGCGGCGGGCGAGGACCTGGACAACAAGGCGCTGATCGCCGAGGAATACCTCGGCATCCGCCCGGCGCCGGGCTACCCGGCCTGCCCGGAACACACGGTCAAGAAGGAACTGTTCGAGACCCTGCAGGCCGAGGAGATCGGCATGCAGCTGACCGAGTCCTACGCGATGTATCCGGGCGCGGCGGTGTCGGGCTTTTATTTTGCCCATCCGGATTCGAAGTACTTCGTGGTCGGCAAGATCGGCGACGACCAGGTCGAGGACATGGCCCAGCGCCGCGGCATGGACAAGGCCGAGGTCGAGCGTTACCTGGCGCCGAATCTGTCGTAAGGGATCCTGGGTGCCGTCGTGGTCGCGGCGATTGCTCGCCTCGACCACGCCATTCACGAGGGAACTTTCCTCAATGCTGATTGCCTAATTCCTCGGGGACCCTGGTCCCGCCTCAAGGAGGGCATCATAGCAACGCATCTCTCCGCCCGCCGCTGGCAGGACCGCGTGATCCTGCTGCTGGGCATCTGGCTGTTCGTCTCGCCCTGGGCGATGGGCTACCCGGGCGATTCGCCGCCGGCGGTCAACGCCTTCATCACGGGCGCCATCATGACGGCGCTGGCCATCTTCGATCTCTACAAGACCTATCTCTGGGCCGTGCTCGTCAACATCGTGGTCGGCGCCTGGGTCGCGGCGTCGCCCTGGCTGGTGGACGTCGTCGGCGACCGCGCGATGAGCGCCAGCATGCTGATTGTCGGGCTGGCGACCCTCATCCTGGGACTCTGGGAAATGCGGACCGATCCGGACCTGCTGCAGCAGTGGGCGGGGACGTGAATTTTTGAACGTTGGGCATTGTTGGCCTGCTTTCGGCCAACACGACGCAGAGGTCACGCGTGGGCACGCAGTGCCTACGCCGGCCGCGCCCACCCTACAAGGCGTAGCGCACCACCTTGTCGCTCCACTCGAAGGCCGCCATCTCCAGCTCGACCAGTTCGTCGCCGCTGTCGGCCAGCTCGCCCAGCACCGGCAGCATCGCGTCGCCCTCTTCCATCTGTTCGAGCGACTCGGCCAGGCGCAGCAGTTCGCCGAAGAAGCCGGTGCGCTTGACCAGTGCGGCTGCCACCTCGTCGCTGACCGGGATCTGCTCGACCAGGTCGGCCATCGGCACCGAGAACAGCGCATCCATCAGCGACATGATGCCGACCGTGAAGGCGACGTCGGCCACCTGGCGCTGGCCCGGACGCAGGCGCTGGGCCAGCAGTTCCATCAGGCGCGCGCGCGTGCTGGCCAGCATCAGGAGCGGTGTCATCGCGTGGCCGCGCGTGCCCGGCTCCGCGTACAGCATGATCTGCAGCCAGCGCTGCAATTGGCGCCGGCCGAGCACGAGCAGGGCCTGGCTGAGCGAATCGATGCGCTGACCCAGGCCGGCCGCCGGCGTGTTCACGATGCGCAGCAGATTGATCGAGAGCGGCACGTCGAGCTTGATGGCGCGCTCGATGTCGATGTTGTCGGCGCCCGAATCGAGCAAATGCATCAACTCGACCAGGGCCTGCTGCGAAGGCGACAGCTTGCGTCCGGCCAGCACCGAGGGCTTGGCGAAATAATAGCCCTGGAAGTAATCGAAGCCGAGGTCGAGGCAGGTGCGGTATTCGGTCTGGCTTTCGACCTTCTCGGCCACCAGGTGTTTTCCCGTCCCGCGCAGGCGCGGCACCAGGGACAGCATCGCCACCACGGGCGTGGCGCGCAGGTCGACCTTGACGTAGTCGAGCAGCGGCAGCAGCCGGCCCAGGCGCGCGCCGTGGCTGGACGCTTCGGCGGCGAAGCGGAAGCCATGCCCGGCCAGCTCGGCCAGGCGCCACAGCACCGCGTCGCTCGCTTCCACCGAGGCGCCCAGCTCGAGCACGGTGCGCTCGCGCGGCAGGAAGGCGAAGATATCGCTCATCAACACGTCGGTGTCGACGTTCAGGAAGGCGACCGCATCGCCGATCGCGCGCGGCAGGCCCATCTGCGCCGCATGGGCCAGCACGCCGGCCGTGGCGGCGAGCGCCGAATCGATGTCCGCGCCGCCCTCCTGGCGGCTGCGGAACAGCAGTTCGTAGCCGAACAGGGCCTGGTTGCGGTCGAGCAGCGGCTGGCGCGCCAGGTAGAAATTGCGTAGTTGCAGAGGCTGGGATGCCTGGTCGAGGCTGGCGGTATCGGTCATCGCGTTCCCGTGGTCGGTTCAAGCTGCTCACTCTACCCGATTCTCGGCAGTTAGTGGCTTTTTGGCATCGCCAGGAGGAAAAAAAAGATGCCGGAACACCAAGAGCGTCTAAGAAAGCCTTCAGGGCAAGGGATGCGGCCGCCCGACGCATTGTCGAAGACAGTACGTGAGTACGGCGAGACAGTGCAACGCAGCCATGGAGGTTTTCTTAGGCGCTAACCGGCGCGCCGTCGACGAACAGTTTCAGTTCGCCCGGAGCGAAGTGGGTCCAGGTTTCGTTGGTGGTCAGCGGCTCGGTGACGATGATCGCGACCCGGTCGTTGGGTGTGGTCACCTGCGAGAAATCGACGGACAGATCTTCGTCGGACAGGCAGGCCGAGGCGAACGGATACTTGCGCACGACGTAGCACAGCTTGGTCGAGCAGTGCGCGAACAGGGCGGTACCGTCGGAGAGCATCATGTTGAAGGTGCCGTAGGCGGCGATCCCGCGCACCAGCTCTTCCAGGGCGGCAAGCAGCGCGTCGCGCTCGGGCGCGGTGTCGCCGAAGCGGCGCCGCAATTCCTGTAGCAGGAAGCAGAAGGCCAGTTCGCTGTCGGTATTGCCGACCGGACGGAAGGCGCCGTCGAGCGCGGGCGCGAATTCCTTCAGGTCGCCGTTGTGGGCGAACACCCAGTAGCGGCCCCACAGCTCGCGCACGAAGGGATGGCAGTTCTCCAGCGCCACCTCGCCTTGCGTGGCCTTGCGGATGTGGGCGATGACGTTGGTCGACTTGATCGGATAACGCTTGATCAGTTCGGCAATCGGGGAAGCGATCGCGGCCTGGTGGTCGACGAAATGGCGTACGCCGGCGCCCTCGAAGAAGGCGATGCCCCAGCCGTCGTGGTGGGTATCGGTGCGGCCGCCGCGGTGGGCGAAGCCGGTGAAGGAAAACACAATGTCCGTTGGAACATTGCAGTTCATTGCGAGAAGTTGGCACATGGCGCGCAGCTTACCATGTGTAAGAGACAGCATGCGGAAGAGACAGGGACCGCGCCGCCGGATGGTCGGCGCGGCTTTCCTTGATCATGACTTCATGTCGCTCGGTATGCGACGTGGTCCGCTTAGTGCAGCACGACCGGTTGGCTCATCAGGGTATCGTAGGAGCCCAGGAAATCGTCGATTTCCTCCATGGTCGGCTCGCTGGCGATCAGGTTGTTGACGTCGCGCCGGAACGATTGTGCCAGTTTGCCGCCGATGAACGCTTCGCGACGGCCGGCCTTGTCGACGATCTCGTAACCGCCGAAGCGCAGGGCTTCGAGGTCGCGATCGACGCCAAATTCGACCACGCTGTACTGTTCGCTGTTATAGATCATGTTCATGATGACTCCTTCTCTCGATCAGAGTGTTGGACCAGCCGCGCGGCGGCGGGCGGCTGGCTTTCGACTTCAGTGAAGAGGTGGGGCTGCGCGAACCGATTTCAAGAGTGCCGGTCCGGCGTCAGTTTCAACAGCTGATCGTATGGTGCGCTGCTTAACCATGATCGCAACTGACCCAGGTGCTCGTCGCTGGCCACGCCGACGAAGAGACGCGTCGGACGTTGGCGCAAGAGACGATTCAATGTAACACGCATCACCAGATTGCCGGCGCAGCATAGGCAACCCGGAGCAATGCGGGCGATCAAGAGCGAGTCGGAAGCTTCGAGAACGGGGCTGCCGTCGGGCAGGCCCTCGAGGATGACGGCGGATGCACCAATTTGGTGCAGAGTTGACTCGGCCAGGGCGGCGGCGATCGCCGCCTCGCGCCGGCTGGCGCTGGCACCGGTGACGAGGGTGACGGGGATGGGGGCGTCGGGCCCCTTCATCCCCCGCGCTTGCCGAGCTTGCCCGGCTCGACGCCAAGCTGCTTGAGCTTGCGGTACAGGTGGGTGCGTTCCAGGCCGGTCTTCTCGGCCACGCGCGTCATGCTGCCGCCTTCGCGCCCCAGGTGGTGCTCGAAGTACATGCGCTCGAAGGCGTCGCGCGCCTCGCGCAGCGGCAGGTCGAAGGACAGCGTGTAGCCCTGGGTTTCGCCATGGCCGACCACGCCCACGCGCGCGCCGTTGAGCGGCGCCGGCATCGGCGGCGGTGCGTACATCGGCGCGCTGGCCGGCATGCTTTCCACGATCGGCGGCGGCATGACCGGGCGCGGCGGCGGGCTCGGTGCGCGCGCCACTTCCTGGGCGCGGGTCAGGCCCTGCTGCACGGCCTTCAGCAGCTTCTGCAGGGCGATCGGCTTTTCGAGGAAGTTCAGGGCGCCGATGCGGGTGGCCTCGACCGCCGTGTCGATGGTTGCGTGGCCGGACATCATGATGACCGGCATGGTCAGCAAGCCGTCGCGCTGCCACTCCTTGAGCAGGGTGACGCCGTCGGTGTCCGGCATCCAGATATCGAGCAGGACCAGGTCGGGTGCACCGGCCGCGCGCGCTTCGCGCGCCTGCTGCGCGTTTTCCGCCAGCGTGATTGCGTGGCCTTCGTCTCCCAGGATTTCCGAGAGCAGCTCGCGGATGCCCATTTCATCATCAACTACGAGTATGTTCGCCATCTTTTCGCCTTCCTGTCTCCACCCGTTGAGCGTGTGAAAAAATCGCCATGGCTTCGTTGCATCGTCTCGCCGTACGCTCGTACTGTCTTCGACGATACGTCGGGCGGCCGCATCCCTTGCCCTGACGATTTTTTCGCACGCTCGTTGCCAGTCGTGATTTTCCAGCCGTGATTTTATGCCCGATTGTCGCTTTCGGCCAAGTTCGCCTCTTGTGCTAACTTTAACAGCAAAATGAATACCGACGCGCCAGTTCCGTCCGGACGGTTCTGGATATCGATCCGTCCGCCGTGTTCGTCGACGATCTTCTTCACCATCGGCAGGCCCAGGCCGGTGCCGCGCGCCTTCGAGGTGACGTAGGGCTCGAAGGCGCGCGCCAGGATCTTCGGCGCGAATCCCGGGCCGTTGTCCATGATCGCCAGGCGCACCGCGAGGCCGGCCGCGCCGTCGGCGCCGGTGTAGTGGATGATCTCGGTGGCGACGTCGATGCGCGGCGGCGGCGCGTCCGGCCCGCGGTCGACCAGGGCGTCCTGGGCATTCTGCAGCAGGTTGTGGATCACCTGGCGCAGCTGGGTCGGGTCGCCCATCACGCGCGGCAGCTGCGGCGCCAGCGCGGCATGGATGATGTCGGACGCGTCCTCGGCCAGGTAGAGGCTGAGGATTTCCTCGATCAGCGCGTTCAGGTCGAGCGGCTCGAGCACCGCCGGCGGCGTGCGCGCATAGTCGCGGAAGTCGTCGACCATGCGCTTCATCGCGTCGACCTGGTTGACGATGGTGGACGTCGCGCGCGCCAGCAGCGCCGCGTCGCCTGGTTCGAGCTTGTCCTCCAGCTTCATCTGCAGGCGTTCGGCCGAGAGCTGGATCGGCGTCAGCGGATTCTTGATCTCGTGCGCCAGGCGCCGCGCCACCTCGCCCCAAGCCACCGAGCGCTGGGCCGAGATCACGTCGGAAATGTCGTCGAACACCACGATGAAGCCGCTGCCCGCGCCCACCGGCAGGCGCGAGCCGCGCGCCAGCAGGGTCGTGTCGTGGTCTTCGCCAGGGCGCGGGATCTCGATCTGCTGCTGCCAGTGGGTGCGCTGGCGCGTGCTGCCGGCGGCCGACTGCGCGCTCTGCGCCGAGAAGGCGCGCGTGACCGCAGTGGCAAAGGTTGCCAGTCCCTCGATCCGGTTCAGCGGACCGGTCAGGTGGCAGTGCTCCATCTGCAGGATGCGGCAGGCGGCGTCGTTCGAGTTGACGACCGTGCCTTCGGCGTCGAGCACCAGCACGCCGGCCGACATGTTGGCCAGCACCGATTCCAGGTGGGCCTTGGCGCTTTGCAGCGCGGCGCGGTTGCGCTCGACCGCGCTCCTGGCTTCGAACAGCTGGCCGGTCATGGCGTTGAAGGACTGGGTCAGGGTGCCCAGCTCGTCGTCGGTCTCGACGATCGGGCGCGGCGACAGGTCGCCCTCGGCCACCGCCTGCGTGCCTTCGGCCAGCACCAGCAGCGGCTGGGCCAGGTTCCCCGCGATCAGCACCGCGCTGCCGATGGCGCCGAAGATCGCCAGCAGCAAGGTGAGCGTGAGCGTGTTGATGTACATCTGGCGCAAGCCTTCGCGCGCCACCGAACGCTGGCGGTATTCGCTGAAGGCGCTCCGGAGCACCTCGGCGTTCGTGGCCAAGTTGACCGGCACCGCCTGCATCATCTGCAGGTAGCGCGGCGCGGCGCCGGGCGGCTCGGGCACCGCCAGCACCACGCGCAGGCGCAGGCCGGTGGCGGCGTCGAGCGCGTTCGGCTCCTCGCCGCCTTCGTCGCGGAAATCGAGTTCGATGCCGCCCTCGGGCCGCGCGTAACCACCCGGCATGGCGGCCTGGCGCAGCATCTGCGGCGTGGGCAGGTCGGGCGTGAGGTCGGCGCGCCGGTCGGCGCTGGCGCTGGCGACCAGCCTGCCGTCGGCATCGATCAGCATCGCGCTCTGCATGCCGTTGCTGTCGGTGATGGTCTGCGACAGCACCAGCTGGGCGCCGATGTCAGGCTGGCCGGACAGCGTGGCGGCCACGGTCTGGGCGTTGGCGACCAGCCCGGCTTGCGCTTCGTCGAGGGCGGCGCGGCCCAGGTTCAGGCCGGACGAGAGCGCGGCTTCGATCTTGACGTCGAACCAGGATTCGATCGAGTGCGAGACGAACTGCACCGACACCATGAAGATGATCAGGCCCGGCAGGATGCCGATGCCGGCGAACAGCAGCACCAGCCGCGCCATCAGGCGCGAGCCGAAGCGCTTGGCCTTATAGCGCGAATACAGGCGGCCGAGCGCCACCACCACCAGGATCAGCAGCAGGAACGCGATGGTGGCGTTCAGGCCCAGCAGCCAGGCGTAGTAGCGGTCGAAGAAGCCGGAGTTGTTCGAGGCCGAGGCGAGCAGGAACAGCAGGATCGAGACGACCGCCCCGCCGACCACCAGCGCGTAGCGCATGGCCTGGTTCACGCCTTACTCCGCACGGTAATTGAAGGTCTTCCTGTTCGAGGCGAGACGCCAGTCGGAGTTGGAGAAGGCGCTCACCTGCAAGGGCTTCTGCAGGTAGTCGCGGTCCATGAACATGCGCAGGCTGACCTCGTAGGTCTCGCCGTGCTTGAGCGCGTTCCTGGGCGCGATCAGCCAGCGTCCCGGACGCCGGATCTGGAACATCGCCTCGTCCAGGGTCTGGAAGGTCTGCTGCACGCTGCCGACCGCCGCCACGTAGTACTGGCGCAGCAGGACGTCGTAGGAAATGCTCACGGTACGCCGGGCGAACACGGCGCGGTCGTCGCGCCACCACCAGCGCGGACGCACCAGCTCGATCTCGGTCGTGAAGTACAGCTTGATGCCGTGCTGCAGGGCGTCCTCGAGGTCGCGACTCAGTTCGAAGGAATAGTTGGCGGCGAGGCGATAGCCGTCATCGGAGGCCTCGATTTTCGCCATCGTGATGTCGATCCCGTCGGCCGCCTGCGCCGTTGCGCACGCGAAGACCAGCAGCAACTGGCAAGCGAGGAGGCGGAAAAATCGTAAAGTCACAGGTGGGCCGGAACCTAAATTAATCGAGCTTGTTATGGATGTCTCACGCCCCCTTCTTGTGGAAAAGGGCGTAGAACAGACCGTCATGATCCAGCCCGGCGCCGCTCAATGGAAGCAGCTGGCCCGGCGCTTCGAGGCGGGTGGCATCAATGTGGCGCGCCGCGAACGCGGCCGCCTGCGCCTCCGATTCCTGGGGCCAGAGCGAACATGTCACAAACAGCAATTTACCATCGGGCCGCAGCATCTGCCAAAGATTGTCGAGTATCTGCGCGGAAAGTGTTGTAAGTTGGCGCGTGTCGGTCTTGCGGCGCAGCCAACGGATGTCCGGATGGCGCCGCACGATGCCCGAGGCGGTGCAGGGCACGTCGGCCAGGATGCGGTCGTATTGACGGCCATCCCACCATTCTGTCGTCTGCGCTTCGGCCGCGACCAGCGTGGCTTGCAGCCCCAGCCGGCCGAGGTTGTCGCCCACGCGCGCCAGGCGTTGCGGATCGGCGTCGACCGAGGTCAGCTCGACGTCCGCCAGTTCGAGGATGTGGCCGCTCTTGCCGCCCGGCGCGGCGCAGGCGTCGAGCACGCGCATGCCGTCGGCCAGGTCGAG
>DNCF01000331.1 GCA_003484545.1 Massilia sp.
ATGTCCCTGTGCTGAACACACGCCGTGCCCACCCTACGTTGACTTATGCCGTGACGACGATCCCGCCCGGCACCTGCACCGGCTTGTTGACGCTGCCGTAGCGGTCCATGAACAGGCCTTCCAGGCCGATCTCCGGCTGGCGGCCCGAGACGATGTCGGCCAGCACGCGGCCCGAGCCGCAGGCCATGGTCCAGCCCAGGGTGCCGTGGCCGGTGTTCAGGAACAGGTTGCGGAACGGGGTCGGGCCGACCACCGGGGTGCCGTCCGGGGTCATCGGGCGCAGGCCGCACCAGAATTCCGCCTTCGAGACGTCGCCGCCCTGCGGGAACAGGTCGGTCACCGAGTGCTCCAGGGTGTCGCGGCGCGCCTGGTGCAGGCGCAGGTCGAAGCCGGCCAGCTCGGCGGTGCCGCCGACGCGGATGCGCTCGCCCAGGCGCGTGATGGCGACCTTGAAGGTTTCGTCCATCACGGTCGATTCCGGCGCACCCGACGCGTCGGTGATCGGCACGGTGATCGAATAGCCCTTGACCGGATACACCGGGATCTTGATGCCGATCTGCTTCAGGATGAAGGGCGAGTAGCTGCCCAGCGCCATCACGAAGCTGTCGGCCTTCAGCTCGCCCTGTGAGGTGACGACACCGGTAATGCGATCGCCCTCGCTGGAGAGGCGCTTGATCTCGACGCCGTGGCGGAACTTGACGCCCAGCGCCTTGGCCATCTCGGCCAGCTTCTGGGTGAACTTGAAGCAGTCGCCGGTCTCGTCGTTCGGCAGCAGCAGGCCGCCGACGAACTTGCCGCGTACCTTGGCCAGCGCCGGTTCGTAGAGCTCGCAGCCGGCCGGGTCCAGCACTTTATAGGGCACGCCGTACTGCTCGAGGACTGCGATGTCGGTGGCGGCGCCATCGAGCTGCTTCTGGGTGCGGAACAGCTGCAGGGTGCCCTGGCTGCGCTCGTCGTAGGCGATGCCGGTATCCTTGCGCAGCTGGACCAGGACGTCGCGGCTGTACTCGGCCAGGCGCACCATGCGGCCCTTGTTGATCTGGTAGCTCTTGTGATTGCAGTTGGCCAGCATCGAGAGCATCCAGCGCCACTGCGCCGGGTCGAGCTGGGGACGCACCACCAGCGGGCTGTGCTGCATCATCAGCCATTTCACGGCCTTCGCGGGCACGCCGGGGCCGGCCCACGGGGAGGCATAGCCGGGCGAGATCTCGCCCGCGTTGCCGTAGCTCGTTTCCATGCCGGCGCCCGGCTGGCGGTCGATGACGGTGACGTCGTGCCCTGCCTGGGCCAGGTAATACGCCGTGGTGGTGCCGATGACACCACTACCCAAGACGATGATTTTCACAGGAGTCCTTCAACAGATGGGTTGACTGCTTTCTTAGCTCGCATAGCGCAGCTGATCGAGCCACGCCAGCAAGGGAATGGTTGCGGGCAGCAGCGGGGTAACGCCGACTGCCCCTTGCCACGCAAATGCCTGGCCTTCCAAGCTTTGCGGTTCGCCGCGCCAGTCGCGGCTGATGAAAAAATGGAGCCGCACATGGGCGTGCTCGTAGACGTGTTCGACGCAGCACCACGGGTCTGCCGCCAGGATCTCGACGCCGAGTTCCTCGACGAATTCGCGCTGCAGGGCGGCAAAGATGGCTTCGCCCGGCTCGACCTTCCCGCCTGGAAATTCCCAATACCCCGCATACGGCTTGCCCGCCGGACGCTGGCCCAGCAGCACGTCGCCGTTCGGGCGCATCACGATCCCGACCGCCACGTCGATCGGCTTGGCCTTCGCTTCCTGCATTCGATTGTCCCGTCCGGAAAACCCGATATTGTACGCCAGGCTGGGGCGTAGGAAATCAGGGCTGTTGCGTTGCCGCCGATAGAAAATTGCGTAGGGCGATAACCTGCGCGCATGGGGTGGCAATGAAGTTATTGAACGGACCACGGTTGCCCCGTCGTTGCGGCTCGCCGTTGTAGGGTGGGCACTTGTGCCCACGCGGTATAGTACAGCGGCGTTATCGAAACGCCACTCGAAGCCGTGAATGCGGAGCCGCTACGTCGTAGGGAAGCGTTTCGACCAGCATACTTCGCACAGCGTGGGCACAAGTGCCCACCCTACGATTCACGGCTGTTCAGCCGGCAGCTTGCCCGCGTAATCCTTCGCGAACTGCCACGCCACCCGTCCCGAGCGCGAGCCGCGCCCGAGCGCCCATTGCAGCGCCTGCGGCCGCGCCGCCTCGATCTGCTCCGGCGTGCAGCCGAAGCTGGCCAGCCAGTGCGCGACGATGCCGAGGTAGTCGTCCTGGCGGAAGGGGTAGAACGACAACCAGAGCCCGAAGCGCTCGGACAGCGAGATCTTCTCTTCCACCGTCTCGCCCGGATGCAGGTCGCCGTCCTCGCTGTGGCTGTAGCCGGCGTTGTCCGACATCTTTTCCGGCATCAGGTGGCGCCGGTTCGAGGTGGCGTAGATCAGCACGTTGTCCGACTGCGCCGCGACGCTGCCGTCGAGCGCTACCTTCAGCGCCTTGTAGCCCGCCTCGCCTTCCTCGAACGACAGGTCGTCGCAGAAGATCACGAAGCGTTCCGGGCGGCCCGCCACCAGGTCGACGATGTCGGGCAGGTCGGCAAGATCGGCCTTGTCGACCTCGATCAGGCGCAGGCCCTGGTCGGCAAAACCGTTCAGGCAGGCCTTGATCAGGGACGACTTGCCGGTGCCGCGCGCGCCGGTGAGCAGCACGTTGTTGGCCGGGCGGCGCGCCACGAACTGGCGCGTGTTCTGCTCGATCTGGCGCTTTTGCGCGTCGACGTGCTGCAGGTCCTCGAAACGGATGCCCGAGGCATGCGCGACCGGCTGCAGCCACGCATTGCCGCCGCCCATGCCACCGGCCCGCTTGCGCCAGCGGAAAGCGAAGCTGCGCCTGAAGTCCGGCTCGCGCGGCGGGGGCGGCAGCACCGCCTCGAGCCGCGTCATCAGGCTTTCCGCCCGCTGCAGAAACTGTTCCAGCGGCGTCATCGGCTTACGAACGGTAGTCCGCGTTGATGCTGACGTAGTCGTGCGACAGGTCGCAGGTCCAGACGGTGGCCGTGGCGTCGCCGCGCGCCAGCTTCACACGCACGGTGATCTCGGCCTGCTTCATCACGCGCTGGCCGTCCGCCTCCTGGTAGTCCGGATTGCGTCCGCCCGCCTTGGCGACCCAGACGTCGTCCAGGTAGAGGTCGAGTTTCGTCACGTCGAGGTCGTCCACGCCGGCATAGCCGACCGCGGCCAGGATGCGGCCCAGGTTCGGGTCCGAGGCGAAGAAGGCGGTCTTCACCAGCGGCGAGTGGGCGATCGCGTAGGCGATCTTGCGGCACTCTTCCAGGTCGCGGCCCTCTTCCACCGTGATGGTGATGAACTTGGTCGCGCCTTCGCCGTCGCGGATGATCTGCTGCGCCAGGTTGCGCGAGATGTCGGTGACCGCTTCCTTCAGCGCTTCGTATTCGGCGCCCGCTGCTTCGTTGACGACCAGGCTGCCGGCGCCGGTGGCGACCAGGATGAACGAGTCGTTGGTCGAGGTGTCGCCGTCGATGGTGATCGCGTTGAACGAACGGTCGGCCGCGTACTTCACCAGCTCGTCGAGCACCGGCTGCGCCACTTTCGCGTCAAAAGCCAGGTAGCCGAGCATGGTCGCCATGTTCGGCTTGATCATGCCGGCGCCCTTGCTGATGCCGGTCATGGTGACGGTGTGCCCGCCGATGGCGACGGTCGTTGATGCCGCCTTCGGCTGGGTGTCGGTGGTCATGATCGCCTCGGCGGCGTTGAACCAGTTGTCCGCCTTCAGGTTCGCCACGGCCGCCGGCAGGCCGGCGACGATCTTCTGGATCGGCAGCGGCTCGAGGATCACGCCGGTCGAGAACGGCAACACCTGCTGGGCTTCGCAGCCGAGCAGCTTTGCCACTTCGGCGCAGGTAGCCTGGGCATTGGCGAGACCCGGCTCGCCGGTGCCGGCGTTGGCGTTGCCGGTGTTGACGACCAGCGCGCGGATCGGCGCGCCGCCGCCCGCGACGGCCGCCAGGTTGGCCTTGCTCACCTGCACCGGGGCGGCGCAGAAGCGGTTCTTGGTGAACACGCCGGCGACGGTGGCGCCCTCGGCTAGCTTCATGACCAGCAGGTCCTTGCGGTTGGGCTTCTTGATGCCGGCTTCGGCAAAACCGATCTCGATACCGGCGACCGGCTTCAGGTCGGCGGCGACGGGCAGGGGGGAATTCACGGCCATGGTGGTCTCTATGGAAAAATTACGAATCCAATATTGTACTGCGCACGCGCGCGCACCGGCGCGATGACCGCTTTACCGGTATTGCCTGCGCCCGCACGGCTGGTTTGTCAACTATCGAACATGACAGTCCCAAAAGCGCATCAGCCAAAAGTGCACACGAGAAACATACATATACTCGATTCGTCCGCTACGGATGAGGTCGGCCGTCGCCGGATGCTCGAACCGTGACTCCACGGTATTCATCACGCATAACAGGAGACAGAAAAATGCGATTCACCACCAAGGTGCGCCTGCTGGCCGCCCTCTGCGCCGGACTCGCGGCCGCGCCCGCCGCTTTCGCCGATGGCGAGCCGCGCGAACTGAACGCCGCCGCCAAGCGCTACAAGCAGTACTTCCAGGAAGCCTCGAAAGAGTTCAACGTGCCGGTCGAGCTGCTCGAATCGATCGCCTATGCCGAAACGCGCTGGCGCTCGCACGTGCCGAAGGGCATGCTCAAGAAGAACGGCGAGCCGGAGATCGAGATCGAGCCGGATCCGCACCACGGCATGCCGCCGACCTACGGCATCATGGGCCTGCGCAACGACACCTATTTCGGCACCTCGCTGACGCAGGGCGCGGCCCTGATCCGCGTCTCGCCCGACGTCGTCATCACCGACGTGCGCAGCAACATCCGGGCGGCGGCCGCGCTGCTCGCCCAGTACGGCGCGAAAAAGACGCGCAATTTCCCGATCGAGGACTGGGAAGAAGCCGTGGCCCGCTACAGCGGCATCCCGCAGCGCGAGATCGCCCAGATCTATACCTACGAAATCCTGACCGCGATCCGCCAGGGCCGCGAAAGCGCCGACTTCAAGGTCAGCCAGCGCCATGTCGAAATGGAGAAAGCCTACGGCAAGGAAAAGCTGAGGAAACTCTCGGCGCGCCGGATCATGGTCGAGACCGGGGTGCCCGATCCGAAGATCTCGACGCCGGACTTCGTCGATCCTCCCGCGAAACAACAATAAGCGGCCGCATGCCCATCCGATTCGGAGACCCATTCATGAAGAACAGCACGAAGTTCCCGCGTCCGCGCCTGCGCGCCGCCCTGATCCCGGCCTTGATCCTTGCTGCGCTCGGCCTGCAGGCCCTGCCCGCCGCCGCCTCGACCGACTATCCGCCGGCGATCTGGAACCCGGCGGCCAGCTGCAATTATTCCTCGCGCACGGCCTCGGTCACCCACGTCACCGTCCACACCACGCAAGGTTCGTACGCCGGCTCGATCTCCTGGTTCCAGAACTGCAGCGCCGGCGTCTCGGCCCACTACGTGATCCGCTCCTCGGACGGCCAGGTCACGCAGATGGTGCGCGAGGCCGACAAGGCCTGGCACGTCGGCAATTCGAACGGCTACACGGTCGGCATCGAGCACGAGGGCTACATCAACGCCCCGAGCACCTGGTACACGACGGCGATGTACAACGCCTCCGCCGCCCTCACCCGCGACATCCTCGCCTCGCGCGGGCTGGCGCAAAAGGTCTACGACGGCAGCAGCGGCTGGAACGCGGTGCCGTCCGACTCGCTCTACAACGTCAAGGGCCACGTCAACTACGCCAGCCAGACCCACACCGACCCCGGCTCGGGCTGGGACTGGCCGCGCTACAAGAGCCTGGTCGCGGGCGGCTCGGGCGGCGGCGGCGACAGCGGCGGCGGCGCGCTGTCCTGGCCCGTGGTCCAGTACGGCAACAGCGGCGAGCGCGTGCGCACCATCCAGTACCTGCTGCAGCAATGGGGCTATTCGCTGACGGTCAACGGCAGCTTCGACACCGCCACCCAGAACGCCGTGAAGAACTTCCAGTCCTCGCACGGCCTGGGCGCGGACGGCATCGTCGGCAACGCCACCTGGCCGGCGCTGACCATCGTCACCCAGCAGGGCGACTCCGGCGCCAAGGTGCGCGCGGTGCAGAGCCAGCTCAACGAGAGCGGCTACGGGCTGACGGTGGACGGCAGCTTCGGCCCGGCCACCTACAGCGCCGTGCGCAGCTTCCAGAGCGCCAAGGGGCTGGGGGTGGACGGGATTGTCGGGGACAATACCTGGAACAAGATGGCGTGGTGAGCACGCGATGTAGAAGCCTGCCCGGCTCCTGCCCGGCGGGCTGTTTCTCATCCGGAGTTCCCGGAAGGATGTAGGGTGGGCACCCCGTGCCCACGCAAAATGATGCGCTAACGTAACGCTTCGTCGCGCACCCCAGGCTGAGGAGACGTTGCCGCGTCAAGAGCATCAATGCGGCGCATGCTTTCGCGTGGGCACAGGGTGCCCACCCTACGAGCTCATGCCTGTCCGCGGCCTCGATGCCGCCCACGCGTTCGAGCGCACGCAGATCCGTCGCGATGTCTCATACGGTGGTTGAACGGGTCGGCGCATCCCGATCGATGAAACGACCAGCCGACACCCAAAATAAAAAAGGCGTCCCGCGGGACGCCTTTTCGTTGCTACCGCACAGGCCTTAGGCCAGCTTGCCGTGGCACTGCTTGAACTTCTTGCCGCTGCCGCAAGGGCAAGGATCGTTGCGGCCGACCTTCACGCCCATGTAGGTGCTGTGGTCCTCGGCGGCGACCGGGGCGGCGGCGGTGCCGGTCGGGCTCGGAGCCAGCAGTTCTTCCGGCGCGGCCGACGGGTTGAAGTCGGCGTGCTGGAAGTTGATGTTTTCCAGGTGCGCCGCCTGGGCCGCCATGGCCGCTTCCGCCGCCTCGACTTCCTCGCGGGTCTGGATGCGCACGGTCATGACGGTGCGGATCACTTCGTTCTTGATCTGGTCCAGCATGCTGCCGAACAGCTCGAAGGCTTCGCGCTTGTATTCCTGCTTCGGGTTCTTCTGGGCGTAGCCGCGCAGGTGGATGCCCTGGCGCAGGTGGTCCAGCGCCGCCAGGTGCTCGCGCCAGTGGGTGTCGACGCTTTGCAGCATGACGTTGCGCTCGAAGCCGCCGAAGGATTCCTTGCCGACGATCGCGACCTTGCTGTTGTAGGACTCGTCGGCCGCGGCCAGCACCTTCTCCAGGATGTCGTCGTCGTTCAGGTTCGGCTCGTCCACCAGCATCTGCTGCAGCGGCACGTTCAGGGCCCATTCGGAACCCAGCACGGATTCCAGCGACTTGATGTCCCACTGCTCTTCGACCGACTCGGCCGGCACGTAGGTGCGCACCACGTCGGTGAACACGCCGGTGCGCAGCGAGGCGATCAGTTCCGAGATGTCGGCCGCTTCCAGCAGTTCGTTACGCTGGCTGTAGATCACCTTGCGCTGGTCGTTGGCGACGTCGTCGTATTCGAGCAGCTGCTTGCGGATGTCGAAGTTGCGGGCCTCGACCTTGCGCTGGGCGGTCTCGATGGAACGGGTCACGATGCCCGCCTCGATCGGCTCGCCTTCCGGCATTTTGAGACGTTCCATGATGGCGCGCACGCGGTCGCCGGCGAAGATGCGCAGCAGCGGATCGTCCAGGCACAGGTAGAAGCGCGAGGAGCCCGGGTCGCCCTGGCGGCCCGAACGGCCGCGCAGCTGGTTGTCGACGCGGCGCGATTCGTGGCGCTCGGTGCCGATGATGTGCAGGCCGCCGGCGTTCACCACGTGGTCGTGCAGCGACTGCCATTCGTCGCGCAGCTGCTTCGACTGCGCCGCTTTTTCCGCTTCCGACAGGTTCGAATCGGCTTCGATGAAGGAGATCTGCTTCTCGACGTTGCCGCCGAGGACGATGTCGGTACCGCGGCCGGCCATGTTGGTCGCGATGGTGATCATCTTCGGACGACCGGCCTGGGCGATGATTTCCGCTTCGCGAGCGTGCTGCTTGGCGTTCAGGACGTTGTGCGGCAGCTTCGCCTGGTTCAGGATGCTGGACAACAGTTCCGAGTTCTCGATCGAGGTGGTACCCACCAGCACCGGCTGGCCGCGCTCGTAGCAATCGCGGATGTCGTTCACCATCGCGTTGTACTTTTCCTGGGCCGACTTATAGACCTGGTCCTGGCGGTCCTTGCGCTGGGACGGCTTGTTCGGCGGGATCACCACGGTCTCGAGGCCGTAGATTTCCTGGAATTCGTAGGCTTCCGTGTCGGCGGTACCGGTCATGCCGGACAGCTTGGTGTACATGCGGAAGTAGTTCTGGAAGGTGATCGAGGCCAGAGTCTGGTTCTCGTTCTGGATGCGCACGCCTTCCTTGGCTTCCACGGCCTGGTGCAGGCCGTCGGACCAGCGGCGGCCCGTCATCAGGCGGCCGGTGAATTCGTCGACGATGGTGACTTCGCCGTTCTGCACCACGTAGTGCTGGTCCTTGTGGTACAGCACGTGGGCGCGCAGCGCCGCGTACAGGTGGTGGATCAGGGTGATGTTGGCGGCGTCGTACAGCGAGGCGCCTTCCGGCAGCAGGCCCATCTTGGTGAGGATGGCCTCGGCCTTCTCGTGACCGGCCTCGGTCAGCAGCACGGTGTGCGCCTTCTCGTCCTTGGTGTAGTCGCCCGGGACTTCGATCTTGCCCTTGCCGTCCGGGGTTTCCTCGCCGATCTGCAGCGTCAGCTGCGGCGGCACCTCGTTCATGCGGTAGTAGAGGTCGGTGTGATTCTCGGCCTGGCCGGAGATGATCAGCGGGGTGCGCGCTTCGTCGATCAGGATCGAGTCGACCTCGTCGACCACGGCGAAGTTCAGGCCGCGCTGCACGCGTTCGCGCGCATCGTAGACCATGTTGTCGCGCAGGTAGTCGAAACCGAATTCGTTGTTGGTGCCGTAGGTGATGTCCGAGCCGTAGGCCTGCTGCTTGGTGTCGTGCGGCATCTGCGACAGGTTCACGCCCGTGGTCAGACCCAGCCAGCCGTACAGGCGGCCCATGGACTCGGCGTCGCGCTGGGCCAGGTAATCGTTGACGGTAATGACGTGCACGCCCTTGCCCGACAGGCCATTCAGGTAGACCGGCAGGGTCGCCATCAGGGTCTTGCCCTCGCCGGTGCCCATCTCGGCAATCTTGCCCTGGTGAATGACCATGCCGCCGATCAGCTGCACGTCGAAGTGGCGCATCTTCAGTACGCGCTTGGCAGCTTCGCGGCAGACGGCAAATGCTTCCGGCAGGATGTCGTCGAGGGTCTCGCCGTTGGCCAGGCGCGACTTGAATTCCGGGGTCTTTGCCTGGAGTTCGGCGTCCGACAGCTTTTCCATCTGCGGCTCGAGCGCGTTGATCTGACGCACGGTTTTTTGATATTGCTTGAGCAGCCGCTGGTTTCGGCTGCCGAAAATCTGGGTCAGGAATGACATGCTAAGTTTCTTATAAAGACGCCGCAAAAAGAGCCAGGGATGATATCAAAACGATACGCACCGAAGACCGCCCAAGGCAAAAAGCGACTGATTTTATCATGCGATGCGGCCACACTTGGGGCTTATGGGCCGGATAACAAGGTTGGTTCCATAAAGAATGTTATCAAATTGCATCGATCTGCACCCGTTCGCCGCCAGCCGTGCGCCGGGTATGCACGCTGTGTGCACTCAGGGGGCAGACTATGGTATGTTGCGCATTGATCGACACCCGCCCCACCTAGCGTCCTCATGCATATCTACGGCACCCGCAACCGTCCGACTTCCTTCGAAGCGACCGACTTCCTGCGCTCCAACGAGCGCATGGCGCGGCTGCTGCCGACCGCCATGCGCATGGCCGACCTGCAGCGCGACGTCGGCATGGTGCTGCCGGCCATGGCCGGCAATTGCGACGTGCTATCGTTCCAGGAAGGCGTGCTGGTGCTGGCCGTGCCCAGCTCGGCCGTGGCGGCGCGCCTGAAGCAGCAGCTGCCGAAGCTGCAGTCCAGCCTGCAGGGCCGCGGCTGGCAGGTCGAGTCGCTGCGCCTGAAGGTGCAGGTAACGCGGGCCATGCCGGAACGGGTGGAAATGCGCACGCTGGAGCTGCCGGAAACGGCGGTGCACGCCTTCGAGGAGCTGGGAGAAAGTCTGCCGGATACGCCGCAGAACGCGGCGCTGGTGGCGGCGGTCAAGCGGCTGGCGGAGAAGCGGCGGCGGGGGTAGGACAGACAGCCGGATCGCTGTCGCACGCCTGCCGGTCAATGTATCGAAGGGCGTAGGGTGGGCTCTTGAGCCCACGCGGTCGTACCGGTGCGCACCCGACAGTAAATCGATGAGTCGGCGCGAGCGTAGAGTGTTGTGAAGTTCGCATGAACGCGACGTGTGAGACCGCGTGGGCACAAGTGCCCACCCTACGGTTCAAGTCAGCGCCCACTCCTCGCGCATCTGGCGCACGTACGACGGCGGCGCGCTGTCGATCGCGTCGAAGGTCACGATCTCGTAGGCGTCCGGCCGCGCCAGCAGGGCGCGCAGCAGGTCGTTGTTGAGCGCGTGGCCCGACTTGTGCGCTTCATACGCCGCCAGCAGCGGATGCCCGACCAGGTACAGGTCGCCGATCGCGTCGAGGATCTTGTGGCGCACGAACTCGTCGTCGTAGCGCAGGCCGTCCGCGTTCAGGATGCGATATTCGTCCATCACGATCGCGTTTTCCAGCGAGCCGCCGCGCGCCAGGCCCATGCCGCGCAGGCTTTCCACGTCCTGCATGAAGCCGAAGGTGCGCGCGCGCGCCACGTCGTGCACGTACGAGACCTGGGCGAAGTCGACCGAGGCGTTCTGCATCGTGCCATCCACCGCCGGGTGGTTGAACTCGATGAAGAAGTCGAGCTTGAAGCCGTCGTGGGGTTTGAGTTTCGCCCACTTCTCGTTGTTGCCGGTCCCCTGGCGCACTTCGACTTCCTTCAGCACGCGGATGAATTTCTTGGGCGCGGGCTGGTCCTCGACGCCGGACTGCTGCAGCAGGAACACGAAGGACGAGGCCGAGCCGTCCATGATCGGGATTTCCTCGGCGGTGACTTCGATGTAGAGATTGTCGATGCCGAGGCCGGCGCAGGCCGACATCAGGTGTTCGACGGTCGAGACGCGCGCCGAATCCTTGACCAGGACCGAGGCCATGCGGGTATCGCCGACGACTTCCGCGCTCGACGGGAATTCGACCATGGGGTCGAGGTCCACGCGGCGGAACACGATGCCTGTGTCCACCGGCGCCGGGCGCAGCGTCAGTTCGACCTTTCGGCCCGAATGCAGACCGACACCGGTCGTGCGCACCAGTTGTTTGATGGTTCGTTGTTTGAGCATGGACCGATTATATCTGCGCTTGCCGAACCTTGCCGGGGCCGCTAATTGCAGTATAGAAACCCTGTCAACAAGCGATGCGTGGGCGCTACACGCTCATGGGTGCTCGGATTCGGCGTGGCTCTTCTCGTGGCGAATCAGGTACAAACCGCTGCCGATGATGATGGCGGCGCCGACCAACGTGTAACCGTCGGGCAGCGTGCTCCACATCAGCCAGTCGATCGCCACGCCCCAGGCCAGGGCCGAGTACTCGAAGGGCGCGACCACGGAGGCCTCGCCGTGGCTGAAGGCCTCGGTGATCGCCAATTGGCCGAAGAAGCCGCTGACGGCCAGGCCGCACAGCAGCAGCAGGTGGCCCGGATCGACACTGACCCACTCGGGCGCCGCCAGCGCCGTGGCGCCGAGCGCCATCAGCAGCATCAGCCAGAACATCATCTGCTGGGTGTTGTCGGTGCGCGCCAGGATGCGTGCGGCGATCGCCGAGATCGCGTAGCACACGGCCGAGCCGAGCACCGCCAGGCCGCCCAGGGTCAGGAAGCCCCCGCCTTCCGGACGCAGCACCACCAGCACCCCGCCCAGCCCGACGACGATGGCGATCCAACGCGCCAGGTTGACGCTCTCCTTCAGGAAGAACACCGACATCGCCGTGATCAGGGCCGGCGCGATGAAGAAGACCGAATAGGCCTCGGCCAGGCTGAGGCGCTTGAGGCCGTAGGCAAACAGCGCCAGCATGCCGATCCCCAGCGCGCCGCGCAGGACGTGCAGCGACCAGCGCGCGCGCATCATCGTCCCAAAGCCGCCGCGCCAGGCGACGTAGGCGCATACCAGCGGCAGCGAGGACAGCGAGCGCAGCGCGGCCACCTGCATCGCCGGATAATGGGCGGCGAGCAGCTTCATCGCCGTGTCCATCAGCGAGAACATGAAAACGGCGATCAGCATCGCGTAGATGCTGCGCAGGTTGCCGGAGACTTTACTCATAGCGGTACTCAAACAAAAAACGGCGCCGCGGCGCCGTTGTTCTTTGAAGCGAAGAAACTTCGCTCAGTTATTGCCGCGATGCGGGCAGGCCGTCTTCACGCAGTTGCCGTAGATCGCCAGCGCGTGCTCGGCGATCTTGAAGCCGCGCTCGACCGCGATCTTGTTCTGGCGCGACTCGATCTCTTCGTCGAAGAACTCTTCGACGTGCCCGCAGTCGAGACAGACGAGGTGGTCGTGGTGCGAGCCGGCGTTGAGCTCGTAGATCGCCTTGCCGGTTTCGAAATGGTTGCGGTTCAGCAGGCCGGCCTGTTCGAACTGGGTCAGCACGCGATAGACAGTCGCCAGGCCCACGTCCATGTTGTCGGCCAGCAGGATTTTATACACGTCTTCCGCCGTCAGGTGCCGCACTTCGCTGTTCTGGAAAATTTCCAGGATCTTCAGGCGTGGCAGGGTCGCCTTCAGGCCGCTCGCCTTCAGGTCGGTAGGTTTGTTACTCATGTTTGTTACTCGTAGATGGGCGGAGTGCTTTATGATATAGCGTTTTGGAAGCTCCCGCTTAAACGTTTTGAGGTTACATATGCGCGTCACCCATGCCGTAGATCACCGTCCCTATGCCCGGGCTGCGCTCGCCGCGGGCCTCGCATGCACGCTGCTGCTGTCCGGCTGCGCATCCTGGCGCAACCAGACCAAGCCGGCCGCGCCGGTCAGCACCGACGCGGCGGCAGTGGAAGCCGATGCCGACAAGGCGGCTGCGCTCGCGAATTCCGGCGCCCAAACGACCCGGGTGACCAAGCTGCAAAAATTCCTGTGGATCTTCTCGCCCTACCGTCCGGACATCCAGCAGGGTAATTTCGTCTCGCAGGAAATGCTGGACCAGCTGAAGGTCGGCCAGACCCGCGACCAGGTGCGCTTCATCCTCGGCTCCCCAATGCTGGCGGACATGTTCCATGCCGACCGCTGGGACTACCCCTTCTACCTGGCGCGCGGCAACGGCGAGCTGACCACCAGCCGCGTCACCGTCTACTTCAAGGACAACGTCGTCGAGCGTTTCGATGGCGGCAACCTGCCGACCGAGCGCGAGTACATCGACCGCATCGCCGGCCCGACCAAGTTCCCGTCGAAGAATGCGCCGACCCGGGCGGTGGCGCCGGTGACGAATGCCGCCCCGGCCAATACCAATATCCAGTAAGACTGTCATGACGCAAATGAAAATCGCGGTCGCCGGCGCCAGCGGGCGCATGGGCCGCATGCTGATCGAGGCGATCGCCGCCTCGCCCGACGCCACCCTGTCCGGCGCGCTCGACGTCGCCGGTTCGCCCTTCATCGGCACCGATGCCGGCGCCTTCTCGGGCCAGCTCACCGGCGTGACCATCCAGTCCGACCTCGACCGCGCGCTGGCGGGCGCCGACTGCCTGATCGACTTCACCCGTCCGGAAGGCACGCTGCAGCACCTGGCCTACTGCGCCGACCACGGCGTCAAGATCGTGATCGGCACCACCGGCTTCGACGAAGCGGGCAAGGCCGCGATCCGCGCCGCCGCCGAGAAAGTCTCCGTGGTGTTCGCCCCCAACATGAGCGTGGGCGTGAACGTCACCCTGAAGTTGCTGGAAATGGCGGCGAAGAGCTTTGCCGAAGGCTACGACATCGAGATCATCGAAGCCCACCACCGCCACAAGGTCGACGCGCCCTCCGGCACCGCCCTGAAGATGGGCGAGGTCATCGCCGACGCCCTGGGCCGCGACCTGAAGGACTGCGCCGTCTACGGCCGCGAGGGCGTGACCGGCGAGCGCGACCCGTCGACCATCGGTTTTGCCACCGTGCGCGGCGGCGACATCGTCGGCGACCACACCGTGCTGTTCGCCGGCACCGGCGAGCGCATCGAGATCACCCATAAATCGAGCAGCCGCGTCACGTATGCCCACGGCGCGCTGCGCGGCGCCCGCTTCATCTTTGATAAGGCAACCGGCCTGTACGACATGCAGGACGTGCTGGGCCTGAAGGGCTGACATGGCCAGCGTTCAATTGAACGGCGCCGCCATCGTCGACGAGGCGGCCTTCCACGCCGAGAGCCGCCGCGCCTTCGGCTTCCCCGAGTCCTACACCGACACCATCGACGCCTGGGTCGACTGCCTCAGTTACCTGCGCGACGACGAGAACATGACGGCCTTCCGTCTCAAGCCGAACGAGGTGCTGGAGATCGTCATCACGGACGGAGCGGCGCTGCAACAGCGCCTGCCCGACCTGGTCGAGGAAATCGCCTATTGTGTCGGCGGCATCAACGAGCGCTACGAGGACTACGGCGAAAAGCCGGCCCTGAAACTGGTGCTGCGCTAGAAAAGCAGTGGCGCCTCGGTCTTTTGCCTGCAAACGGCCCGGAACGTCACGCTTTTTGCTTGCAAACGGCCCGGAACGTCACGCTTTTTGCTTGCAAACGGCCCGGAACGTCACCCGTAGGGTGGGCACTCCGTGCCCACGCGGATCGCGCCCACCGATAACAGGGCAGCCGCAGCTCCATCAGCTGCCGCATCCCCGACGAGGCACCGCAACAACGCACATGCCCATGACCGCCGACGACCTCCTGCGCATCTCCCGCTACGTCATGCCGCCCGTGCCGGCCCAGCCATCCGCGCTCGGCTTCCTGTTCGGCACCCGCCACGGCGTCGAGGGATTCTGCCAGGAGACTTGCACCCTGTGGCAAGCCGGCATGTTCGGCAAACTGCTGGTCTCGGGCGGCGCCACCGCCGGGAATTCCCAGCCCGAGGCACTCGTCATCGCCGAGCGCCTGGCCCCGCTGGGCCTGCGGGAATCGATCCTGATATGACCGGCCCTTATCCGGTGCTTGGTGCCAGAGACTAAGGCGGCGGGCTCACGCCAGTTTCGTCGTGGTTCGTATTTTTTGCACACGCCGAGGGGCGGCACATCGCCGCCTCTGACTGCCGGCCAGGTGCGCAAATCGTGGGCACGGAGTGCCCATCCTACGTGGCCGCCCATCGCAGCCGCCCCGCTTCGCCGCAGTGCAAGATGAACCAGTATAATGTCCCGTTCCACCTCCAAATTTCGTCCGCAGAACATCATGCAAGATAAATATAGTCCAGCCGAAGTTGAACAGGCCGCCCAGGCATACTGGAAGTCGATCGACGCCTACAAGGCCGTCGAGAACGATCCACGTTTCCCGAAGGGCAAGTACTACGCCTGCTCGATGCTGCCTTACCCGTCCGGCAAGCTGCACATGGGCCATGTGCGCAACTATACGATCAACGATGTGATGTACCGCTACCTGCGGATGAACGGCTACAACGTGCTGATGCCGATGGGCTGGGATGCCTTCGGCATGCCGGCCGAGAACGCGGCGATGGCGAACAACGTGCCGCCGGCCGAGTGGACCTACTCGAACATCGCGCACATGAAGAAGCAGATGGAATCGATGGGCCTGGCCATCGACTGGTCGCGCGAGATGACCGCCTGCAAGCCGGAATACTACAAGTGGAACCAGTGGATGTTCCTCAAGATGCTCGAGAAGGGCATCATCTACCAGAAGACCGGCACCGTGAACTGGGACCCGGTCGACCAGACCGTGCTGGCCAACGAGCAGGTCGTGGATGGCCGCGGCTGGCGTTCGGGCGCGCTGATCGAAAAGCGCGAGATCCCGATGTACTACGTGCGCATCACCGACTACGCCGACGAGCTGCTCGACTTCGTCGACAACAAGCTGCCGGGCTGGCCCGAGCGCGTGCGCACCATGCAGACCAACTGGATCGGCAAGTCGACCGGCGTGCGCTTCGCCTTCCCGCACGTGATCATGGACGAAGCCGGCGAGCTGATCAACGAAGGCAAGCTCTACGTCTTCACGACCCGCGCCGACACCATCATGGGCGTGACCTTCTGCGCCGTCGCAGCCGAGCACCCGCTGGCCCAGCACGCCGCGAAGAATAATCCAGAACTCGCCGAGTTCATTGCCGAGTGCAAGAAGGGCTCCGTCATCGAAGCCGACATGGCGACGATGGAGAAGAAGGGCATGCCGACCGGCCTCACCGTGACGCACCCGGTGTCGGGCGAGCAGGTGCCGGTCTGGGTCGGCAACTACGTCCTGATCACCTA
Source organism: Massilia sp. (assembly GCA_003484545.1). Taxonomy (GTDB): domain Bacteria; phylum Pseudomonadota; class Gammaproteobacteria; order Burkholderiales; family Burkholderiaceae_D; genus Telluria. Next base: position 16,469 of record DNCF01000331.1, read on the forward strand.
TGGCGACGGCGCCGTGATGGGCGTGCCGGGCCACGACGAGCGCGACTTCGCCTTCGCGAAAAAATACGACCTGCCGATCAAGCAGGTGGTCGCCGTCGAAGGCCAGGAATTCTCGCTGGACGGCTGGCAGGAGTGGTACGGCGACAAGGAGCACGGCCGCACCATCAACTCCGGCAAGTACGACGGCCTGGATTACACCTCGGCCGTGAACGCGGTGGCGGGCGACCTGGCCGCGCAGGGCCTGGGCGACAAGAAAGTCACCTTCCGCCTGCGCGACTGGGGCATCTCGCGCCAGCGCTACTGGGGCACCCCGATCCCGATGATCCACTGCGGCGATTGCGGCGCGGTGCCGGTGCCGGAAGCCGACCTGCCGGTCGTGCTGCCCGAACACCTGGTCCCGGACGGCACCGGCAACCCGCTGAACAAGGACGAAGCGTTCCTGAAGTGCGACTGCCCGAAGTGCGGTAAACCTGCGCGCCGCGAGACCGACACGATGGACACCTTCATCGATTCGTCCTGGTACTACATGCGCTATACCTCGCCGGGTTCGAACGACGCCATGGTCGACGCGCGCAACGACTACTGGATGCCGATGGACCAGTACATCGGCGGCATCGAGCACGCCGTCATGCACCTGCTGTACGCGCGCTTCTGGACCAAGGTCATGCGCGACTTCGGTCTCGTCAAATTCGACGAGCCGTTCGTCAACCTGCTGACCCAGGGCATGGTGCTGAACGAGACCTATTATCGCGAAGACGCATCCGGCAAGAAGACCTGGTTCAACCCGGTCGACGTGGAGCTGGTGTTCGACGACAAGGGCCGCCCGCAGAGCGCGACCCTGAAGAGCGACGGCCAGCCGGTCCACATCGGCGGCACCGAGAAGATGTCGAAGTCGAAGAACAACGGCATCGATCCGCAGGCCCAGATCGAGCAGTACGGCGCCGACACCGCGCGCCTGTTCACCATGTTCGCCTCGCCGCCGGAGCAGACCCTGGAGTGGTCGGACAGCGGCGTCGAGGGCGCCAGCCGCTTCCTGCGCCGCGTCTGGGCCTACGGCTACGCCCAGCGCGAGCGCATCGCCGCCGCGCTCGCCGGCCAGCAGCAGGGTACCTTGGACGAAGCGCATAAAACCCTGCGCCGCGAAGTCCATAAACTGCTGCAGCAGGCCGACTACGACCTGAAGCGCATCCAGTACAACACGGTCGTCTCGGCCTGCATGAAGATGCTCAACACCCTGGAGTCGGCCAAGCTGGCCGAAGGTGCGGCGGGCGACGCGGTCATCGCCGAAGGCCTGTCGATCTTCCTGCGCATGCTGAACCCGGTGGCGCCGCACATCACCCACGCGCTGTGGCAGGAACTCGGCTATGCCAAGGCCTACGGCGACATCCTCGACGTGCAGTGGCCGCAGGTCGACCCGCAAGCGCTGGAGCAGGACGAGATCGAGCTGATGATCCAGGTGAACGGCAAGTTGCGCGGCTCGGTCAAGGTCGGCAAGGATGCCGACAAGGCGGCGATCGAGGCGGCCGCGCTGGCCTCCGAGGCGGCGCAGAAGTTCGTGGAAGGCACGCCGAAGAAGGTCATCGTCGTGCCCGGCAAACTCATCAACATCGTGGTGTAACCCATGCGCGCTTCCTCCCTTCTCATGACGCGCGCCCTTGGCGCCCTGCTGCTGGCGACCGTCCTGGCCGCCTGCGGCTTCCAGCTGCGCGGCTCGAACGGCTCGTACAACATGCCGTTCCAGAGCATCCACCTGGGCTTCGGCGAGACTTCCCCGCTGGGCAATGAGCTCAAGCGCAACCTGCGCGCGCTCGACAATATCCGCGTCGTGAACAAGCCGGAGGAGGCGCAGGCGCGTTTCGAAGTGGTCTCGGAGGCGCGCAACAAGGCGATCCTGTCGCTGAACAACCTGGGCCGGGTGCGCGAGTACCTGCTCGGCTATACCCTGGTATTCCAGGTGCGCGACGCCAACGGCCAGCTGCTGCTGGGCCCGACCGAGATCACGCTGCACCGCAACCTCGCCTTCAGCGAAGAGGCGGTGCTGGCGAAAGAGGGCGAGGAAGCGCTGCTGTACCGCGACATGCAGTCCGACCTGGTGCAGCAGATCATCCGCCGCCTGGCGGCGATCAAGACTTGAGCGACGGGGCAGGATTGAGCGATGCAACTGCGGCCTGAGGCACTCGAAGGCCACCTGTCGAAAGGGCTGGCGCCGCTGTACGTCATCACCAGCGACGAGCACCTGCTGGCGCTGGAAGCGGCCGACAAGATCCGCCGCGCGGCGCGCGCGGCCGGCCACACCGAGCGCGACGTGCTCACCGTCGAGCGCACCTTCAAGTGGGGCGAGCTGCTGGCCGCGAACCAGGCGCTGTCCCTGTTCGGCGACAAGAAGCTGATCGAGCTGCGCATCCCGAGCGGCAAGCCGGGCAAGGACGGCAGCGCCGCCCTGCAGGCCTACGCCAAGGACCTGTCCCCCGACAACCTGACCCTGATCACCCTGCCCAAGCTCGACTGGCAGACGGCGAAGGCGTCCTGGGTCGCGACCTTGCAGCAGGCCGCCGTCTACATCGAAATCCCGAACGTGGAGCGCGCCCAGCTGCCGGGCTGGATCGGTATGCGCCTGTCCAGCCAGGGGCAGAGCGCGGACCGCCAGAGCCTGGACTTCATCGCCGATCGCGTCGAGGGTAATTTGCTGGCCGCGCACCAGGAAATCCAGAAGCTGGGCCTGCTGTACGAGCCGGGCAAACTGAGTTTCGAACAAGTGCACGACGCCGTGCTGAACGTGGCGCGCTACGACGTGTTCAAGCTCTCGGAGGCGATGCTGTCCGGGGACGCGGCGCGCCTGGCGCGCATGCTCGACGGCCTGAAGGGCGAGGGCGAGGCGCTGCCGCTGGTGCTGTGGGCCGTCAGTGAAGAAATCCGCACGCTGCTAAAATTGAAGTCGGGGATGGCGCAGGGCCGGCCGCTGGGCGCGCTGATGAAGGAATACCGGATCTGGGGCCCGCGCGAGCGCATGATGGAACCGGCGCTGCGGCGCGTGTCGCTGCCGACCCTGGAAGCGGCGCTGCAGGATGCGGCGCAGGTCGACAAGATGGTCAAGGGCCTGCGCGCGAAGCAGTTCGCGGGCGATGCGTGGGATGCGATGCTGCAGCTGGCGTTGAGGGTGGCGCGCTAGCTGGATCGTTGGACCTTTGGTAGCGTGCTTGCGTTGCTGGACCTGCAGGTGTGCTGCTATCGGTGTTCATGATCCGCGTGGGCTCGAGAGCCCACCCTACGGGAGACG
>DNCF01000330.1 GCA_003484545.1 Massilia sp.
GCGGGCTCGGGCACGGCGCGCGGCTCGCCGCCGCGCACTTCCGCCAAGGCGCTCAGCTGCAGGCGCCAGTAGCCGAGCAGGAGCACGACCAGGCCGAAGCCGCACCAGATCAGGCGGTTCGCCAGGTAGACGCCTTCCAGCGTCACGTGGCGCGCGTTGCGCTCGGCGATCGGCCAGTATTCGGTGAGCGTGATCAGCGCGGTGGTGGCGAAGGGATCGATCAGCGCGGCCGCGGTTTTGTAGTCGAAGTCGCGCGCCAGCGAGGGCGCCACCGTGTAGCCGACCAGCAGCACGATGCTGGCCACGTACACCGGCAGCATGCGCCGGGTGAGCGCCGCCAGCACGAAGAAGATCGCGCCGAAGATGAACAGGTTGGGCAGCAGCGTGAACAGCCAGGGCAGCAGGTAGGCGCCGACGCTCGCTCCGCCCAGGCGGTCGGGGTCGATGCCGGGCACCAGGGTGCCGAGCCAGGCGCCGAGCAGGATGCCGGCGAAGATCAGGGCCAGCACGATCCAGGCGCCGAGGAAGCGCCCGAACACGTAGGCGGATTTGCGGATCGGCGCGCTGAAGAAGAAGTGGTGCATCTCGTGCTCGAAGTCCTGCTGCACCGCGCGCCCCATCACCGCCGCCATCACGATCACGCCCAGGCAGCCGAGGAAGGCGGTGGTCAGGGCCACCTGGCGCGGGGCGTCGATCAGCACGCGCGAGCCGAAGGCGACCACCGCGTCCTTGAACACGCCGCCGGCCGCCGCCGTCCACAGCAGGGACAGGGCGACGAACAGGCCGAAATAGACCCAGGTCGCCAGCTGGCGCAGGCGCTGGCGTATCTCGAAGCGGGCGATCGCGAACAGCGCGGCCATGGATCAGCAGTTCCCCGTCGCGCTGTCGTGGCGGCCGGCGATGGTGGCGAAGTAGACGTCTTCCAGGCTGGCGTGGGCCGGCTCGAAGCCCATGCCGGGATCGTGCTCGGCATACACGTGGATCAGGGTGCGGCCGGCGCGCAGGCGGGTCGAGATCACGGCGTGCTGCTTCTGGAACAGCGGCAGGTCGGCCTTGTCGACGAAGCGCGCCCAGATGCATTCTTCGATGTCCTCGATCAGGCGCGCCGGCTCGCCGCACAGCAGCACATGGCCCTTGTGGATGATCGCCATGTTCGAGCACAGGTCGGCCACGTCGGACACGATGTGGGTCGACAGCAGCACCGTCTTGTCGGCGCCGATGTCCGACAGCAGGTTGTGGAAGCGCACCCGCTCCTGCGGATCGAGGCCGGCGGTGGGCTCGTCGACGATGATCAGCTGCGGGTCGCCGATCAGCGCCTGGGCCACGCCGAAGCGCTGGCGCATGCCGCCCGAGAAGGTGCCCAGCTTCTGGTGGCGCACCTCGAACAGGTTGGTTTGCTGCAGCAGGCCGTCGACGACCTCGCGCCGGCGCTGGCGGTTCGCGAGGCCTTTCAGCTGGGCGAAATGGTCGAGCATCTCGTAGGCCGTCACCTTCGGGTAGACGCCGAAGTCCTGGGGCAGGTAGCCGAGCATGCGGCGCACCTCGTCCTTTTCGTCGAGCACGTCGATGTCGTCGAGGAAGACCGAGCCGCTGTCGCACTCCTGCAGCGTGGCGAGGATGCGCATCAGGGTCGACTTGCCGGCGCCGTTCGGCCCCAGCAGGCCGAACATGCCTTGCGGAATGTTCAGCGTGACCTTGTCCAGGGCAACCACGCCGTTGGCGTAGGTCTTGGACAGATTGCGGATACGTAATTCCATGCGAACTCCAGGGTGGGCTTTGCATGGCGTTCATTTTCATTTCCGCCAAGCCTTTTTGACGCCTGCATTGTAGTCAATTACGGCCGAGTCGGGCGGGCCGATGCGACACACGGCGCGCTGGGTGGGCTGGAGTGCAAAAAGGCGGGGGCAGGACGTAAGGGAGTTGCACGCAAGCGGCCGGGGCGGGAGCGCGCGGCAAGGCGGGCGGCAGCGGGCATATAATGGCGTTTTCCCGCGAATAAATCGAACACTATGTTAGCGAACCGTTTTATCAGTCCCCTCGACCAGCTGATCGTCGGCTTCGACAAGGCGCTGCGCGTGGTCGGCGGCGTGGCATCGGCCTCGCGTCCGAACCCGGCGGCGCACGCCGTCGACTGCGAACTCGACGAGCGCGAGCAGCGCCACAGCGCCGGCCTGATGCGCGTGAACCACGTCGGCGAAGTCTGCGCCCAGGCGCTGTACGACTCGCAGGCGCGCCATGCGCAATCGCCGGCGATGCGCACCCAGTTCGAGCAGGCCGGACGCGAAGAGGAAGACCACCTGGCCTGGACCGCGCAGCGCCTGTCGGAGCTGGGCTCGCAGCCGAGCGTACTGAATCCGCTGTGGTATGCCGGCGCCTACGCGATGGGCACGGTGGCGGCCAAGCTGGGCGACGCCAACAGCCTGGGCTTCGTCGTCGAGACCGAACGCCAGGTCGAGGCCCACCTGAACAGCCACCTCGACATGCTGCCGCCGCAGGACGCCAAGTCGCGCGCCATCGTCGACCAGATGCGCATCGACGAGATCGCCCACGGCGCCGCGGCCCAGAACCTCGGCGCGGCCGAGATGCCGGTGCCGGTCAAGCTCGCGATGAAGGCGTTTGCGAAGGTGATGACGACCACCGCGTATTACGTCTAAGCGTTGGCGCGTCGCTGCGCGATGCGTGGCGGCGCCGTTTGTATGTTGGCGTCGACCGTAGGGTGGGCTCTCGAGCCCACGCGGTACGGCGCTTGCAGATGTTGCGGCGTCCGTGAGATCCGCGTCATATGCGATTGAGCGCGCCTGTTTTGCGGGACCACGCCGCCGGGTGTTCACGAGTACGACCGCGTGGGCTCGAGAGCCCACCCTACAAGGTCAATGGCGCAGCGCGTTATTTCAAGCGGTTTCGACGATCTCGAACGAGTGCGTGATCTCGGCCGTCTTGGCCAGCATGATCGAGGCCGAGCAGTACTTCTCGTGCGACAGCTTCACCGCGCGCTCGACCGCGGCCGGCTTCAGGTTGCGGCCGCTGACGACGAAGTGGAAGTTAATCTTCGTGAACACTTTCGGGTCGGTGTCGGCGCGCTCGGCCTGCAGGGTGACGTCGCAACCCTGCACGTCCTCGCGGCTGCGCTTGAGGATCAGGACCACGTCGAACGCGGTGCAGCCGCCGGTGCCGGCCAACACCAGTTCCATCGGCCGCGCCGCCGTGTTGTGGCCGCCGGCTTCCGGCGCGCCGTCCATCGCCACGGTGTGGCCCGAGCCGGTCTCGGCGCGAAAACTCATGCCCGACGGGCCGTTCCAGCTGACTTTGACTTCCATGTGCGTTTCTCCGCTGTTTATGCTGACCACATTGTAAGACAGCCCGCCGCGGCATGCCGGGACGGGCTGTTTTCATTGCGCCATCGCCAAGGGGCTTACACCGACAGCACGTAGCGCTCGCTCTTCATGCGCCAGCTGGCGAAGCCCACCGCGATCGCTGCCGCCAGCGCCGAGGACAGGAAGGTCATCGCCACCGGCCACAGGCCGATCTCGCCGCCCTTGGCCATCTCGCGCAGCAGCGTCTGGTTCGACAGCATCGGCACCATGTACATCCAGTCGGCCGTCTTCAGCTCCATCATCGAGATGACGACACCGGGCACCAGCGGCACCAGCATCGCGATGCTCAGCACGCTCTGCGCTTCCTTGAACGATTTCGCGTTCATCGCCAGCGCGATCTGCAGGCCGGCCGCGAACAGGCACAGCGGGATCGAGGCGAAGCAGACCAGCGCCAGGTGGCCCCAGGTCAGGGCCCAGGACATGCCGATTTCTTCCAGCGGCATCCAGGACAGGATGGCGTGCGCCAGCGCCAGTTCCAGTGTGACGCCGGCGATCGCCAGCACGCCGGCGGTGAGCCATTTGCCGGTCACCAGCTCCCAGGCGCGCGCCGGTTGCGCCATCAGCACCTCCATCGAACGCCGTTCGCGCTCGCCGGCGGTGATGTCGACCGCGGTCGACATCCCGCAGATGAAGGCGGGCAGGAACAGGATGCCGAGGATGCTGCCGATGAAGCCGGCCGAGCGCGACGCGTTGGTGCCGGTGTCGAAGCGCTGCACCTGGATCGGCGCCAGCGTCGCCGGCGACACCCCGTGCGCCAGCAGGCGCGCGCTGGCGACGTTGGCGCCATACGCCTCGAGCACTTCCTCGACCTCGCGCCGCTGCGTGTAGTTCTCGTCGGCCGAGTCGAACCACAGCTCGACCCGCGCCGGGCGCATCGCGGCGTAGTTCTCGGTGAACTTGTCGGACAGGCGCAGCACCACCGGATATTTTTCCGAGCGCAGCAGTTCGCCGATCGCCTCTTCGTCGAGCGGCTTGGTATCGACGACGGTGACGTTGCGCTGCTTGAGCTGGGCCATCAGGGTCGGGGCCATGTTGGCGCCGATCACCGCGACCCGGACGCCGTCGCGCTCCGGCTTGGTGGCGCGGTCGATCGTCTTGTGCAGCAGGAAGCCCAGCATCAGCGGGTACATGAAGGTGAACAGCGCGAGCAGGCCCAGGGTGCGCTTGTCGCGCAGGGTCTCGCGCAATTCCTTGATCAGGACAACCAGAAACTTTGGCTTCATGCGGCGATTCCTTCCTCGGTGCCGACCAGGCTGACGAAGGCGTCTTCCAGGCTGGCGATGCCGGTGCGCCGGCACAGTTCTTCGGGCGAGCCCTGGGCCACGGTATGGCCCTTGGCGATGACGATCACGTCGTCGCACAGGTGGGTCACTTCCTGCATCACGTGGGTGGCCATGATCACGCAGCAGCCATCCTTGCGCAGCGCGGTGAGCGCATGGCGCAGGGCGCGCGTGGCCATCACGTCCAGGCCGCGGCTCGGTTCGTCGAGCAGCAGGTGGCGCGGCCGGTGCAGCAGGGTGCGCGCCAGCGCCACCTTGATGCGCTGGCCCTGCGAAAAGCCCTTGGCGCGGCGCTCGAGGATGTCATCCATCGCCAGCAGTTCCGAGACTTCGTCGATGCGCTCGCGCAGGGCCGTGCCGCCCATGCCGTTCAGCTCGCCGAAATAGGCCAGGTACTCGCGCGTGGACAGGCGCTCGTAGAGCCCGAACTGGTCGGTCAGGAAGCCGATGTTGCGGCGCACCGCCAGCGGGTCCCGTTCCGGGTCGACGCCGTCGATCGAGATGCTGCCGTGGTCGCGCTTGAGCAGGCCGATCAGGGTGCGCAGCAGGGTGGTCTTGCCGGCGCCGTTGGGTCCGAGGAGGGCGGTGATCTGGCCGTCGCGCGCGGAAAAACTCACGCCGCCGAGCGCCTGCACCTCGCCGAACTGTTTGCGTACGTCTTGTACTTCGATCATGGAGAACTCGATTCAGGGTTGCGGCCCGGCGCTGCCGAGCTGGAAGGTCGGGGCTGGAATCTCGGCCAGGCAGCTGGCGTCGAGCTTCGCGGTGGGCTTGTCGAGGAATTCGCGCAGCAGGCGCGGTGCGCAGCCGAGCTGCGAGACGCCGTGGCCGGCGTTCTCGACCACCAGGTGGCGCGCGTTGCTCATGAACTCGGCGGCACGTTCCGCGCGCCGCGGCGGCGTGACCGGATCGAGCGCGCCCGACAGCAGCAGGGCCGGCGCGGCGATCTTGCCTGGTGCCGCATAGGGAACGGCCGGCACCTTCATGTCCTTGCACAGGCTCGGGATGCGCTCGGCCATCGGGCGCGTGAGCAGGGCATTGTCTTCCTTGAGCAGTTCCGGCGTCATGCGCGGCACGTCCTCGGCGCAGACCACGGCCAGGTGCAGCAGCATCGCGCTCGAGCCGTCGCTGGCGAAATCGCCGGCGATGTTGTGGCGCGCGATGAAGGGTTCCCAGCGGCCGTTGTAGGCGCTGTGCAGCAGGAAGGGCAGGCGCCGCGCGTCGGCCGGCGAATACAGGATGTTGTGAACCGTGCCGAGGAAGCGCTGGCCGGTCATGGTGAAGGTGACCGGCGCGGCGGTGCGCGGGTCGGCGATCGAGAGCTTGATGCCGGCTTCGGTGCGTTTCACCAGTGCGTCGAATTCGGCGCGCAGGTTCGGATATGCCTTGTTGCAGGCGGCATCCCTGGCGCACTGGTCGAACAGCTTGTCGAGCGCGGCATTGCCGTCCCGCCCGCCCGCCGGGATCACCTGGTCGGGCGCGGCCACGCCGTCCAGCACCAGCGTGCGCACGCTGTCGGGGAAGGCGCGCGCATAGGCCTGGCCGAGGCGGGTGCCGTAGGAGCCGCCCCAGACGTTGACCTTGCCGTAGCCGAGCGCCTTGCGCACCTGTTCCAGGTCGCGCGCGGCTGCCAGCGTGGTGTAGGCGGCGAAGGGAGCGCGGCTCTTTGCGATGCAGGCACGGACCTCGGCTTCGAGCTCGGCGTCGTTCATGGTCTCGTGTTCCGGGCGGCTTTCGCAATCGAGCTTGCCGGACAGGCCAGTCCCGCGCTGGTCGATGAAGACGATGTCGCGGGTGGCGCGCACGCGCTTGAAGGCGGCCGAGAGCAGGGGCAGCACTTCGCTGCCGGCCTGGCCGGGGCCGCCCGCCAGCACGAACAACGGGTCGTTGCGCGCGGCTTCGCGGAAGGCCGGCGCCACCGTCACGTGGATCCTGGTGCCGGGGCCGTTCGGTTTGGCGTAATCGAGCGGGACGGGAATCGCCAGGCAACGCAGGGTCTCCTCGGTGCCGGGCAGGTGACAATTGCGCGTGGCCGCTTTCGCGGCGGCCGGCGCGGCCTGGGTTGCGCCGGAAAGGAGCAGCGCACACAGGGGTAGCAGGATGGATCGAATCTTCACTTCAGCTCCTCAGACAAGTGATCCATACTAATTTGGCATCAATTCGCCGGTCAACTCAAAAGTTTCATTTAAGAACACTTTTGCATGCATACATCCTCGTTGAGTCTAGTTGCCATAAGGAATATGAGCTTGCGCAAGCTCACCATGGCGGAGGCTTGATGGGCATGGATGCGACAGCGAAAGATGGTCGCCTTGACGCTGCTGTGCAAAGCAAGGTATGATCGTCGGCTTTCCATTTGCTCTGGAAAAGACAATAAGGCAGAGTCCGCAGTAACCCTTGCGGAACCACCATTTGAGCAATTTACCTATTAGGAAGTCAACATGAAAACTTTTTCCGCTAAGGGCCATGAAGTCCAGCGCGACTGGTTTGTGATTGACGCGACGGACTTGGTCCTCGGACGTGTTGCCAGCGAAGTGGCACTCCGACTGCGCGGCAAACACAAGCCGGAATTCACTCCGCACGTCGATACCGGTGACTACATCGTCGTCATCAACGCAGGCAAGCTGCGCGTGACCGGCACCAAGGCCACCGCCAAGACCTACTACCGTCACTCGGGCTACCCGGGCGGTATCTACGAAACCAACTTCCTGAAAATGCAACAGCGCTTCCCGGGCCGTGCCCTGGAAAAGGCTGTCAAAGGCATGCTGCCGAAGGGCCCGCTGGGCTACGCCATGATCAAGAAGCTGAAAGTGTACGCGGAAGGCACCCACCCGCACGCAGCACAGCAACCTCAAGCACTGACCCTCTAAGGAACTGACATGATCGGTAACTACAACTACGGCACCGGCCGTCGCAAGAGTGCAGTCGCTCGCGTGTTCATCAAGGCCGGCACCGGCCAGATCATCGTGAACGGCAAGCCTGCTGCGGAATACTTCTCGCGCGAAACCGGCCTGATGGTCATCCGTCAGCCGCTGGAACTGACCGGCAACGTCGAGCGTTTCGACATCAAGGTCAACGTGCACGGCGGTGGTGAATCGGGCCAGGCAGGCGCGGTTCGTCACGGCATCACCCGCGCTCTGATCGACTACGACGCAGGCCTGAAGGGCGACCTGGCACGTGCCGGTTTCGTCACCCGTGACGCCCGTGAAGTCGAGCGTAAGAAAGTCGGCCTGCGTAAAGCACGTCGCGCAAAGCAGTTCTCGAAGCGTTAATCGCGCTCCGGCAGCTTCATGCTGCTGCTTTGGAAAAGCCGCCTTCGGGCGGCTTTTTTATTTCCGGCATCTTTTTTGGGGCAGGGCGCTTGACTCTGCCACCAGTGTCAGCCTTCAGCATGTCGATATCGCGCCGCTTCCAGGGCGCCCACACAAGGAGATCGACATGACGCCAAAGAATTCGCTTACCGCTTTCGCCGCCGCCAGCCTGCTGGCGCTGAACCTCGCCCATACCGCATCCGCCGAGCCCGCATCCGTCCCCACCTCCTACGCCGTCGCGGTCCAGGACAATCCGCTCGGCGCCAACGCCGCCTGCGGCATGGGCGAGCCCGACAGCGCCAGCCGCTCGCCGGAGACGCTGGTGCGTGCCCTGTACGAGGTCGTGACCGGCGCGGCGGGCGCGAAGAAGGACTGGGCGCGCATGGCGAACCTGTTCGCGCCGGGCGCCATCGTCACCACCACCACGCACCGCGAAGGCGCCTTCCTGGCCGATCCGCAGACGCCCGCCCAGTTCGCCGCGCTGAACGAGCGCCTGCTGGGACACCGCAATTTCTATGAACGCGAGGTGGCGCAGCGAATCGCGTCCTTCGGCCATATCGCCCACGCCTGGAGCACCTACGAGACGCGCGACCAGCCCGACGGCCCGGTGCGCGTGCGCGGCGTGAACGCCCTGCAGTTGCTGAACGATGGCCAGCGCTGGTGCATCCTGTCGCTGACCTGGGACGCCGAGACGGCCGCGCATCCGCTCCCGGCCGCGTTCGGCGCCAAATAAGGATCAGGGGCGCGGCGGCTCGGCCGGGCCGCCCAGGCGGCGCTGCTCCTCGAGGAAGGCGAGGCGTTCGGCGGCGCTGCTGCGGATCGCCTGCAGCGCCGCGATGCGCTCGTCGAGCTCGCCGAGCTTGCTGCCGTAGAGCGCGATCACGTCGGCGCACACTTCGCGCAGGCTGGGTTGCGGCGCCAGCATCGACACCACCGGCCGGATCTCCTCGACCGTGAAGCCGTTGCGCAGCAGGATGCGGATGCGCTGCACGAACTCGACGGCGGCCGGCTCGAAGTAGCGGTAACCGTTGTCGCGGCGCTTCGCCACCAGCAGCCCGCATTGTTCGTAATGGCGCAGCGAGCGCACGCTGGCGCCGGTTTGCCGCGACAGTTCGCCAATGCTCAGCATGGGCGCCGTCCCCTTGCAGCCGCGGTCGCGCGCATTGTTTTATTGTCCATACGAAAAATTATACGCAGTCATCGTCGACGGCAACAGGGACCAGACGGCCGCGAGCGTTCGCCAGCGCACGGCCAGGGCTTCTTGCGGCTGCTAACCTGAGAGCGCCTAACAAAACCTTCAGGGCAAGGGATACGGCCGCCCGGCGCGTCGCCGCAGCGGCGGACCGCGAAGACAGTACGACCGTACGGCGAGACGATGCAACGCCGCCAT
>DNCF01000474.1:0-279 GCA_003484545.1 Massilia sp.
CGAGCCCCCCGGCCAGCGACGACTCCGCCGGCGCGCCCGACCATGCCGCGGTCGACCGCGGCGTCGCCGGCCTGAAATGAATCATTACCATCGATGGCAACAGGAGGAGGGACGATGAAACCACTTGCACACTGGATGGCTGCGGCCGTGCTGGCGGTAGGCGCCGGGGTCGCCGGCGCCGCCGAAGTCCTGCTCGGGCCGGGCGACGTGGTGCGCCTGTCGGTCTACGGCAGTCCCGACCTGTCGATCGAAACGCGCGTCAGCGAAAGCGGCGCCATC
>DNCF01000474.1:578-809 GCA_003484545.1 Massilia sp.
CCTTTCCGCTGCTCGGCCAGGTCGGCGTCGGCGGCCTGTCGGTGGCCGCCGCCGAGAAGAAGATCGGCAACCTGCTGGAGAAGGGCGGCTACCTGAAAAAGGCCGAGGTCAACATGATCATCACGACCCTGGCCAGCCAGCAGGTGTCGGTGCTGGGCCAGGTCAACCGCCCGGGGCGTTACCCGGTCGAGGGGCGGCGCAAGGTGCTCGACCTGCTGGCGATGGCCGGCG
>DNCF01000474.1:1118-3327 GCA_003484545.1 Massilia sp.
CGGCAAGACCACCCGCGAAACCATCGACGTCGTCGACATGGTGCGCAAGGGCGAGCTGGACAAGGACTACGAGGTGGCCGGCGGCGACATCATCTACGTCGAGCGGGCGCCGCGCGCCTACGTCACCGGCGAAGTGCAGCGGCCCGGGGCCTTCCGACTGGAGCGCGGCATGACGGTGCAGCAGGCGATCTCGGCCGGCGGAGGACTGACACCGCGCGGCAGCGACACCCGCCTGCGCATCACGCGCCGCGACGCGTCCGGCAACCCGGTCACCATCGAGGCGCGCGCCACCGACCCGGTCCAGGTTGACGACGTCATCACGGTGCGCGAAAGCTGGTTCTAAGCGATCAACTAAAACGCACCGGAGCCCGCCATGAACCTGCATCAGTTCTTCCTGCTGCTGCGCGCCCGCCGGAAACTCATCCTGTCGACGCTGTTGGCCACGATCCTGTTGGCGCTGGGCTGGAGCCTGGTCCAGAGCAAGACCTATACCGCGACCACCTCGGTGCTGTTGAACTACAAGGGCGTCGATCCGCTGACCGGGCTGACCATGCCCGGCCAGCTGCTGCCCGGCTATATGGCGACCCAGATCGACATCATCAGCAGCAAGAACGTGGCGCTGCGCGTGGTCGACCGCCTGCGCCTGGCGACCAATCCGACCGTCATCGCCCAGTTCCAGGACGCGACCGAGGGACGCGGCAGCGTGCGCGACTGGCTGGCCGACCTGCTGCTGCGCAAGCTCGACATCAAGCCTTCGCGCGAGTCGAGCGTGGTGGAGATCAGCTTCAAGGGCGCCGACCCGTCTTTCGCGGCGGCGGTGGCGAACGCCTTCGCCGAGGAATACCAGAACGCCAGCGTGCGCCTGAAGACCGACCCGATGAAAAAGGCCTCGGCCTACTTCAACGAACAGACCAGGCAGCTGCGCGACAACGTCGAGACGGCGCAGGCACGCCTGTCCAAGTACCAGCAGGAGAAGGGCATCGTCAGCCTCGACAACAACCGCGTCGACGTCGAGCTGGCGCGCCTGAACGATTTGTCTTCGCAACTGGTGGCGGCCCAGGCGATGGCGCTGGAAGCGACCTCGCGCGAACGCATGGCCGGGAGCGGCAGCGCCCACTCGCCGGACGTGACCAACAATCCCCTGATCCAGAATTTGCGCGTGGCGCTGTCCGCGGCCGAGGCCAAGCTGGCCGAAAGCGCATCGCGCTACGGCCGCAATCATCCGAGCTGGCAGGCCGCCAACGCCGAAGTGGCGAAGATGCGCGCCGACCTGAACGCGGCGCTGGCCACGGTGTCGCGCAGCGTCGGCGGCAATGCCCAGGTGCTGCGCCAGCGCGAGGAGGAGTTGCGGGCGGCGCTGGCGGCGCAGAAGACGCGCGTGCTCGAGCTGAACCGCACCCGCGACGAGCTCGGCGTGCTGCTGAAGGACCTCGACAGCGCCCAGCGCGCTTTCGACGCCGCCAGCCAGCGCTTTTCGCAGACTCGCATCGAGGCCCAGTCCGAACAGTCCGACATCGCCGTGCTCAATCCGGCGGTGGCGCCGAGCGAGCCCTCCAGCCCGCGGGTGCTGCTCAACACCCTGGTGGCGGTGCTGCTCGGTACCGTGCTCGGGGTCGGCGCGGCGCTGCTGCTCGAACTGCTCAGCCGCCCGGTGCGCTCCAGTGCCGATGTCCAGGAACTGCTCGGCATTCCCGTGCTCGGCACGATTGCCTGGCAAACGGCGCGTCCGCGCGGCGGCCTGCGCGCGCTGATGGCGCCGCGCCGCCTGCTGCGCCTGAACTAGGAGGCTCCATGAATTCCCCGATCCTGTCGTCGCTGCCGGCCGATTCCGCCGACCTGGCCGATCCGGCCGAGGCCGCCGAATCGAACATGGGCACGCTGCTGCTCGATGCCGGCAAGCTCACGCCGGAAGGCGCCGAACGTGCGCTGCGCATGCAGAAGGACCTCGGCATCCGCTTCGGCGAGGCTGCGGTACGCTTGGGCCTGGTGAGCGAAGGCGACGTCCAGGAGGCGCTGGCGCGCCAGTTCGCCTATCCCTACCTGCCGAAAGGGCAGGCGCACCTGTCGCCGCGGCTGGTGGCCGCCTACGATCCGTTCTCGACCCAGGTCGAATCGCTGCGCGCGATCCGCAGCCAGCTGATGCTGCGCTGGTTCGCGCGCGGCCGGCGCGCGCTCGGCGTGCTCGGCGCCGATCCCGAGGACGGGGCCG
>DNCF01000329.1 GCA_003484545.1 Massilia sp.
CAGGTCGGCCACCATCGGCAGGTTATGCAGGACGTCGCCCAGCGACGATACCCGCACCAGCAAAATCTTCATGCAGGCTCGCTTCAGAACGGCAGTTCGGCTTCCGGTTTGGCGGCCAGGATCNNNTCCTTGAAGAAGATGTGGCCGCTCATCTCGCCGCCCAGCGGGGCGCCGGTTTCCTTCAGCTTGGCCTTCACCAGCGAGTGGCCGGTCTTGTACATCAACGCACGGCCGCCGTGCTGTTCGATCCACGGGCCGAGGTGGCGCGTGCACTTGACGTCGTACAGGATCTCGGCGCCCGGGTTGCGTTCGAGGACGTCGGCGGCGAACAGCATCATCTGGCGGTCCGGATAGATGATCTGGCCGTCCTTGGTGACGATGCCGAGGCGGTCGCCGTCGCCGTCGAAGGCCAGGCCGATCTCGGCGTCGGTGGTTTGCAGCGCGCGGATCAGGTCCTGCAGGTTCTCCGGGTGCGCCGGGTCCGGGTGGTGGTTCGGGAAGTGGCCGTCGACTTCGCAGAACAGCTCGATGACTTCGCAGCCCATGCCGCGGTACAGGTCGCCCGCGAAGGCGCCGGCCACGCCGTTGCCGCAGTCGACCGCGATCTTGATCGGGCGCGCCACCTTGACGTCGCCGACGATGCGCTCGATGTAGGCGGCGCGGATGTCGTGGGTCGAGTAGCCGCCCTTCTGCTCTGCGTCCTTGCCGTCATGGGCGAGGATGCTGTCGTACAGGCCGGTGATGGCGTCGCCGTAGATCGCTTCGCCCGCCAGCACCATCTTGAAGCCGTTGTAGTCCGGCGGGTTGTGGCTGCCGGTCACCATGATGCCCGAGCGCGCGCCTTCCAGGACGTTGGTCGCGAAGTAGACCATCGGGGTGGCGACCATGCCGAGGTCGATCACGTCGACGCCGGCGGCCTGCAGGCCTTCGGCCAGGGCGGCAGCCAGTGCCGGGCCCGACAGGCGGCCGTCGCGCCCGATCACGACCTTGCGCTCGCCCTTGGCCAGCGCAGCGCGGCCAAAGGCCGTGCCGATGGCACGCGCCACGCCGGCATCGAGCGTGCTGTCGATCACGCCGCGAATGTCATATGCCTTGAAAATCGTCTTCGAGAGAGCAACCATGTTCGACCTTAGAAAAACGGACGGCAGCCGGCATCGCCCGGACCACGGTACGGGCAGACGCAGCTTCGCCAAGTGTTAGAGGGATGACAAAACAGGGAGTATTGTAGCGGCAAGCGCACCAATGGGGGCTGCCCCATTGGTGCGCTTGCTTATTTACTTCTGAGCGTGCTTCCTAGCGTTTCCTGCCGGCGAGCGGGCGCCGGAAGAAAAATCAGACGCGCAGCTTGTCGAGCGACTTGCCGCCTTCGACCCATTCCTTGACCCACTTCGGCTGGCGCCCGCGGCCGGTCCACTGCTGGGACGAATTATCCGGATGACGGTAACGCACGGCAACCGAACCGGTTTTCGCGCCGCGGGCATTGGTGGCGATCAGATCTTTCAGGGGGACGCCGACGCTTTGGGCAATCGCCAGGATCTGTTCGCGTGCCTTCTGCACCTCTTGTACCTCGCGCTTTTTCATTTCCTGTTTGATTTGCTCCTGCAGGTTGCGCAAATCGCCTACGGACATATTCGACAGATCCATCATCGTTCCTTGATAGTTGGGTTAATCCAATTCGGGTGAATTCTCACCAAATGTCGCAATATACTACAACGGCAATTTATTGCCAGTCCTTCTTGCGCCAAATCAGCCACCGTGGCGACCTGAATCGAACAATACGCGCATACAGCCAGAGGTAGCTGATAACGAACAATAAACAGAAAACTATCAGTACGCTTGTATTCTGCCAGAATAATGTGGCCGGGATGACGGCCATGAGAGAAAAAAGCCACAAATAAGGCGAGGTCCGGGCATTACGCTTCAGCAGTGCCCGCGCTTCTTTTCTTCCTACGGTCCATCGCACTACCCGCCGGAAAATGAGACTGTGCAGGTGTATGCCATCCGGCACCGCAGGAGATTTCCCGCGCACAAACATTCGTCGATAAGCGGAAAACACTGTTTCGAATGCCGGATATATCAGCAGCAGCGCGGCATACCAGGTCGATACGTCAGGATTGCGCATTACCAGAAGCAATGCCAACTCGCCGAGCATGAACCCGATAAAGTAGGCGCCGCCATCTCCCAGGAAAATCAGGCCGACCGGGTAATTCCAGACGAGGAAGCCCGCGGTTGCCCCGGCGACCGTCAACGCGGCAATCAGCACGAATACATCGCCCACCTGCAGCGCCACATAAGCAAGCGAAAGCAGCATACAAATGGTCACCATGCTGGCCAGGCCATTGAAGCCGTCGATGATATTCACCGCATTCGCGATACCGGCCACGGCCAATACCGTCAGGGGCGCCACGATCCAGTTCGAGGCAAACAATACCAGGCCGAATGGCAGGTCGATGCGGGAGATTTTGGCGTCCAGCAGCAGATAACCCAGCATTGCTCCGCACATGGTCAACAGGAGCCGGCGCGACGGTCGCACGGTTCCGGTGTAATCCTCGACAATTCCACCGATAAAGGCGACGAAAGCGCAGAACAGAAGCGTGGTCATCCATTGCAGCAGGACCGGCTCGCGCCAGATCGAAATGGTGGCGCTGACGATGACCGCAAAATAAATCGGCAGACCGCCGATCCGGGCCACCAGGTGGCTGTGCGCCCGCTGGACGCCCCGGAAATCGCTGTCGAGCGCGGGTTCGTGCAGTTTCGCCTGCTTGATAACGAGCAGGGTCAGCAGGGTGGAACAGACAAAGCTAACCAGGAATGAAAACATGACGATCCTGCGGTTCCGACTCTCGGCAGACAACGGTCTGCAACGCGCATGCGGTGCCAGACGACGCCATGCGGGGCATGAGGAAAGGCGGAGGCACCCAGCTCCACCACGCTTGCCAAAAACGTAATTACATTGTAACCGCATAAATGCGGCCAACCCCAAGCACGGCAGTTTATCGCGCACGAAATACGCACGATTGATCAAAATCGCCTGTGGCGGGAGATGAGGAAGAGAAACGCGGAATCGGCACAGCGTGTCAGAAAAAGTCGCAGGTGTCGGCATCGCGTAACAGCGTGCCGGCCTTGTCTTTTTCCGACAATATTGGTTCCCCATTCAAGGGCCAGGCAATGGCCAGGGCGGGATCGTTCCACAGCAGCACGCGCTCGTGCGCAGGCGACCAATAGCCGCTGATCTTGTAGACGCATTCGGCCCCTTCGCCAAGCGCCAGGAAGCCATGGGCACACCCTGGTGGAATCCATAACTGGCGCCGGTTCGCGGCGCTGAGCACGATCGTCATCGCCTGCCCGAAGGTGGGCGACGCGCGGCGCATGTCGACCACGACATCGAATACCGCGCCTTGTATCGCGCGCACCAGCTTGCCCTGCCGCATTCCAACCTGGTAATGCAGGCCGCGCACGGCATTCGGCACCGAGACCGACTGGTTATCCTGGACAAAATGGGGCCGCAGGCCGGTGGCCTGTTCGAATGCGCGCTCATTATAGGTTTCAAAGAAAACGCCGCGTTCGTCCTCGTGGACCGGTGGCTCGATCAGCAGCACCCCGGGAATGTCGGTCGCTTGCGCTTTCATTTCAGCACCAGATCGTTCAGTCATTGCAGCGGGATTTTCCGTTACCAATCCGCCCTCATGGTCCAGCCAGGCTTTCCGGCGCGGCCGCATCCATATAGCCCATGCGAAACGGCATTTCCTGCGGCAGCGCCAATTTCAGGACCAGGCGCTTTTCGCGCATGGCCATGGATCGCATCGCATCGACCAGCGATACCGGTTGCAATAACCGGTATCGTGCTATCTCCGCTCGCATCAGCGTAGTCAGCGGGAATTCATCGCCGGCTTCCCGAATTGCGGCATTGGCGGCATCGACACGCCCGCCACCGAAATCATTTAGTATGCCACCACTGCGAGGGGGAGGACGATGGCGCCGCCACCGCGCCCTTGCAGGCATTATCGAACAAGAACAAGGGCCGCGGCGCGCGGCCGCCCAGGAAAGAGCAGACGATGAAAACCTATGTCATAGGCGACCTGCAGGGTTGCGCCCACGAGGCCCAGGCCCTGCTCGACAAGATCGCCGAGGATGCCGCGGGCGACGCCCGCATCCTGTTTGTCGGCGACCTGATCAATCGCGGCCCGGAGTCGCTGATGGCGCTGCGCCGCATGAAGGCGCTGTCGGAAGCGAGCGGCGGGCGCGTCGAAGCCCTGCTCGGCAACCACGACCTGCACCTGCTGGCGGTCGCCGTCGGCGCCCAGAAGGCAAGCAGGTCCGACACGCTCGACGAGATCCTGGCGGCGCCCGACCGCGACGAACTGATCGGCTGGCTGCGCATGCGTCCGCTGGCGATGTTCGTCGACGCCCAC
Source organism: Massilia sp. (assembly GCA_003484545.1). Taxonomy (GTDB): domain Bacteria; phylum Pseudomonadota; class Gammaproteobacteria; order Burkholderiales; family Burkholderiaceae_D; genus Telluria. The sequence goes on from DNCF01000329.1 coordinate 4,413, forward strand.
CTGATGGTGCACGCCGGCGTCGCGCCGCAATGGGACGCGGCCCAGACCATGGCGCTGGCCGGCGAAGTCGAGGCCGTGCTGCGCGGCGAGGGCTGGATCGATTTCCTGGGCCGGATGTACGGCAACCAGCCCGACCGCTGGGACGACGGCCTGGAAGGCATCGACCGCCTGCGCTGCATCGTCAACGCCCTCACCCGCATGCGCCTGTGCCTGCCCGACGGCACCATGGACTTCGCGCACAAGGAAAGCGAGAGCGGGCCGGAAGGCTCGGGGCTGGTCCCCTGGTTCGACCTGCCGGGACGCCGGACCAACGACGTGACGGTGGTATTCGGGCACTGGTCGGCGCTGGGCCTGGTGCTGCGCCCGAACCTCGTCGGACTGGACAGCGGCTGCGTCTGGGGCGGCAAGCTGACCGCGGTGTGCCTGGACGACCGGACGCTGCTGCAGGTGGATTGCCCGGAGTACCGGCCGCACGGCGGGAAGAAGTAGCCTTGCTTTTCGTAGGGTGGGTT
>DNCF01000334.1 GCA_003484545.1 Massilia sp.
GGCAGCCAGCCAGCGGTGGAAGTCGGCCACCGGCGCCAGCTGCGCCAGGCGGTTGCGCCCGCACTGCTCGGATGCCGACTCGATCACGCCCTGCCAGTGGGCGTGGCGCTTTTCTGCGCGCTCGCCCGACAGGCGCACCACGCTGCGCTGGGCCGCCAGCGGTTGTACCGCCGCCACACCCAGCTCGACCGCCTTCTCGACGATCCAGTCCATTTTCGACCCCTCCGGCAGGCCCTGGGCCAGGGTCACGGCATAGGGCAGCTCGGCCTCGACCGCTTCGTGCTCGCCGACCAGTGCGCTGGCGCGCTTCTTGCCGATGTCGGCCAGCGTGGCGCCGTACTGGCCGCCGCTGCCGTCGAACAGCGTCAGCGCGGCGCCCGGCTGCAGCCGCACCACGTGCAAATGGTGGGCGACGGATTCGGGCAGGTCGACGGTGGCGCCGGGGCGTAGCGGCTGCGGACAGTAAAAGCGGGGCATGCGTTTCCTATATAGAGACAGGCAAAAACCTGCATTTTAATTCGGCAGGGTGGGGCTCTGGTAAAATAACGGGCTACGGCCCGCCGCAGGCCTCCGCTTTCCAATCCAGACCCCTGCATCCGATGAAATCTACGCAAACCACCACCTTGATGGCCAACGCGATCCGCGCGCTGGCGATGGACGCTGTTCAAAAAGCCAACTCCGGTCACCCGGGCATGCCGATGGGCATGGCGGAAATCGGCGTCGCGCTGTGGGACAAGCACTACCGCCACAACCCGGCCAATCCGGGCTGGTTCAACCGCGACCGCTTCCTGCTGTCGAACGGCCACGGCTCGATGCTGCACTATGCGATGCTGCACCTGGCCGGCTACGACCTGTCGATGGACGACCTGCGCGACTTCCGCCAGCTCCATTCGAAGACCGCGGGCCACCCGGAAGTCGGCATCACCCCGGGCGTGGAAACGACCACTGGTCCGCTGGGCCAGGGCATCGCCAACTCGGTCGGCATGGCGCTGGCCGAGTGGCTGCTGGGCTATGAATTCAACCGTCCGGGCTACGACGTGGTCGACCACTACACCTACGCCTTCCTGGGCGACGGCTGCCTGATGGAAGGCATCTCGCACGAAGTGGCCTCGCTGGCCGGCACCCTGCGCCTGAACAAGCTGATCTGGCTGTACGACGACAACGGCATCTCGATCGACGGCCGCGTCGAAGGCTGGTTCACCGACGACACCCGCAAGCGCTTCGAAGCCTACGGCTGGAACGTGATCGGCCAGATCGACGGCCACAGCGTGAGCGCTGTGTCCGAGGCCATCGAACAGGCCAAGGGCTCGGACCGTCCGACCCTGATCATGTGCAAGACCATCATCGGCAAGGGCGCCCCGAACCTGGAAGGCGGCGACAAGGTCCACGGCGCCCCGCTGGGCGACAAGGAAATCGCGGCCGTGCGCCGGCACCTGCTGTGGGACCCGATCCCGTTCGACATCCCGGCCGACATCTACGCAGCCTGGGACGCGAAAGAGCGCGGTGCCGCCGCCGAAGCGGAATGGAACGCCAAGTTCGCCGAATACCGCGCCGCCCATCCGGAGCTGGCCGCCGAGTTCGAGCGCCGCATGAAGGGCGAGCTGCCGGGTAACTTCAACGAGGTGCTGGACGCGGCGATCGCCACCTGCATCGACAAGAAGGAAACCATCGCCACCCGCAAGGCTTCGCAGAACGCGATCCAGGCGCTGGCTCCGATCCTGCCGGAATTCCTGGGCGGCTCGGCCGACCTGACCGGCTCGAACCTGACCAACTGGAAGGAATCGGTCGCCGTGCGCTCGGGCATCCCGGGCAACCACATCAACTACGGCGTGCGCGAATTCGGCATGGCCGCGATCCAGAACGGCGTCGCCCTGCACGGCGGCTTCATCCCGTTCGGCGCGACTTTCCTGACCTTCTCGGACTACAGCCGCAACGCGCTGCGCATGGCCGCCCTGATGAAGATCCGCTCGCTGTTCGTGTTCACCCACGACTCGATCGGCCTGGGCGAAGACGGCCCGACCCACCAGTCGATCGAGCACGTCTCGTCGCTGCGCCTGATCCCGAACCTGGACAACTGGCGTCCGTGCGACACCGTCGAATCCCAGGTCGCCTGGGGCGCCGCGGTGCAGCGCAAGGATGGCCCGTCGACCCTGATCTTCTCGCGCCAGAACCTGCCGTTCATGGAGCGTGACGCCGCCGCCGTGGCCAACGTCGCCAAGGGCGGCTACGTGCTGCGCGACGCCGCCGACGCCAAAGTGGTCCTGATCGCGACCGGTTCGGAAGTCGAGCTGGCAGTGAAAGCTGCCGACGCGCTGGCGGGCGAGGGCATCGCCGCCCGCGTGGTCTCGATGCCGTCGACCGACGTGTTCGAGCGCCAGGAGGCAAGCTATAAAGCGAGCGTGCTGCCGCGCGGTATCCCGCGCGTGGCGATCGAGGCCGGCGTGACCGATTTCTGGTACAAGTACGTGGGCCTGGAAGGCGCCGTGGTCGGTATCGACACCTTCGGCGAATCGGCGCCGGCGCCGGTGCTGTTCAAGCACTTCGGCTTCACCGTCGAAAACGTCGTGGCGAAGGCCAAGGGCGTGATCGGCGCGTAAGGTTTCATGGGGCTGCCTGATGGCGGCCCCTTTTGCATTCGCGGTATGAAAAAGGTTTTTTTCTAATCAGGAGCTAAGCAATGACGATCAAAGTTGCAATCAACGGTTATGGCCGCATCGGCCGCAACATCCTGCGCGCATTCTACGAAGGCGGCAAGAAACAAGACATCCAGATCGTGGCGATCAACGACCTCGGCAACGCCGAATCGAACGCCCACCTGACCCGTTACGACACCGCCCACGGCAAGTTCCCGGGCACCGTCACGGTCGAGGGCGACAACATGGTCGTCAACGGCGACAAGATCCGCGTGTTCGCCCAGCGTAACCCGGCCGAGATCCCATGGGGCGAGCTGGGCGTGGACGTCGTCCTCGAGTGCACCGGCTTCTTCACCACCAAGGAAAAGGCTTCGGCCCACCTGAAGGGCGGCGCCAAGAAGGTCATCATCTCGGCCCCGGGCGGCAAGGATGTCGACGCGACCATCGTCTACGGCGTCAACCAGGACGTGCTGAAGTCGACCGACACCGTCATCTCGAATGCTTCGTGCACCACCAACTGCCTGGCTCCGCTGGTCAAGCCGCTGCACGACGCCATCGGCCTGGAAACCGGCCTGATGACCACCGTCCACGCCTACACCAACGACCAGGTGCTGACCGACGTGATGCACGAAGACCTGCGTCGCGCCCGTTCGGCCACCCAATCGATGATCCCGACCAAGACCGGCGCCGCCGCCGCGGTCGGCCTGGTGCTGCCTGAGCTGAACGGCAAGCTGGACGGCTTCGCGATCCGCGTGCCGACCATCAACGTCTCGATCGTCGACCTGTCCTTCATCGCCAAGCGCGACACCACCGTCGACGAAGTCAACCAGATCATGAAGTCGGCATCGGAAGGCGCCCTGAAAGGCATCCTGACCTACAATACCGACCCGCTGGTCTCGGTCGACTTCAACCACAACCCCGCATCGTCGAACTTCGACGCCACCCTGACCAAGGTCTCGGGCCGCCTGGTGAAGGTCTCGTCGTGGTACGACAACGAGTGGGGCTTCTCGAACCGCATGCTCGACACCACCGTTGCGCTGATGAACGCGAAGTAATTCGGCATTCAAGCAGACGTAAAAAAACCCGTGCGGCGCGAGCCGCACGGGTTTTTTATTACCCTTCAATCAGAACGTGTAGGTGCCGCGCACGTAGAAGGTACGGCCGATCGCGTCGGTGTAACGCGGATCGTAACCGGCCTGGAAGGTCTGGTCCTGGTAGCTCAGCGGCGGTTCGCGGTCGAACAGGTTACGCACGCCGACCGTCACGCCGAAGCCTTTCGGCTGGGTCCAGGACAGGTAGCCGTCCACGGTGGTGTAGGACGCCACGCGGAATTCCGGATCCTGGTCGACGTAGCCGGTCTTGTGGCGCGCCGTCAGGCCGCCGCCGAACTCGCCGCGGCTCCAGTTCACGCTTGCCGAGTGCTGCCAGCGGAACACCGGACCCACGCCCGAGAAGATGCCGACGTTCTGGTTCCACTCGCCGCCTTCTTCGTTCTGGTACTCGTACCTGTGCACCCAGGTGCTGTTCAGCCCGAGGTTGAAGTTGCCCCAGTCGCCGGCGCGCAGGCGGTAGGCGGCGGTCAGGTCGACGCCGTCGGTCTTCAGGCCGCCCAGGTTCTGGGTGCGCAGGTCGACGTAGCCGCAGGTGGCCGGATTCGGGCACTGCGAGCCGTCGGTCGACAGGTTGCCGGCACCGTTGCGGTGGTACAGGTTCGCGTACTTGACCGGATCGGCGAACACGTCGTTCTCGCTGAGCGAACCGATCTGCTTCTCGAGCTCGATGCGGTACAGGTCGGCGCCCAGGGTCAGGTTGGCGATCGGCTCGAACACCACGCCCAGCGTGAGGTTCTTCGACTCCTCCGGATCGAGATTCTGGTTGCCGCCGAACAGCGCCTGGAACTGCTGGGCGCAATTGGTGGCCGGGCTCTTGCCCGGAATCGCAGTGCCGCCCGGGCAGTTGATCGGGTCATCCTGCTGCGAGGTGTTGGTGTAGGTCTGGGCCGCGTTGATCTCGTACAGCGAAGGCGCGCGGAAACCGGTCGAGTACGAGCCGCGCACCAGCAGCGTGCTCGATGGCTGGTAGCGGAAGCCGAACTTCGGGTTGGTGGTGCTGCCGAAATCGCTGTACTTGTCGTAGCGGACCGCGGCGGTCACGTCCAGGTTGGCGAGCACCGGCACGTTCAGCTCGGCGAACGCGGCATACACGGTGCGCGAGCCGGCGTTGAACAGGTTGGGGTCGATGCCGGTGCTGGCCACGACTTTTTCCGCGTACTCGCTGTTGGCGCGGTTGCTGAAGTTCTCGCGGCTGGCCTGGCCGCCGAACGCCAGTGCGACGTTCTTGCCGGCGCCCACCCAGTCGCCCAGCTCGCGGCTGGCGCTGAAGTCGAAGGTCTTGGTCGTGCCCTTGGCGGTCTGGATCGTGCCGTCGAGGGCGGCGCTTTCGATCAGTGCCATGCCCTCGGCGCTCTGCTCGCCGAAGGGGTTGATGATGCCGTTCAGGACGCCGGCCGAGATGATGCCGCCGTCGCTGTAGCCCTTCAGGTTCGAGGTGACCTTGTTCTCGTTGTAGCTCAGGGCGGCCGTGTAGTCCCAGCCCGCCATCGCGCCCGACAGCGAAGCGACGAAGCGCTGCTGGCGGTTGATGTCGTCGCCCGCGCGCACGCCGTTCGGCAGGTCGCGCCACTTGACGTTCAGGTAGCCCGGCTGGACGCCCGGCGGCAGGCCGGTCTCGGCGACGAAGGTCGGGTCGATCGGGATGGTCGGCGCAATGGCGCCCGGGTTGCCCGGGAAGTAAGGGTTCGGCGTGCCGTTCGGGCGCAGGCGGTTCATGTACAGGCCGCCGTACGGCACCGGGGCGATCTGGTTTTCGACGCGGCTGCGGCTGACCAGGTATTCCAGGCCCAGTTCGTGGTTCTGTGGCAGCTTCAGCGTGCCCTTGAACAGGCCGGTGGCGCGTTCGCTCTTCGGGATGTAGTCGACGAAGCTCGAGGTCGTCATGTAGCACGACAGGCCGTCGCCGGCCGGGATCAGGTTCGGCGCGCTGGTGCAGTCCGGCGCGGCCGGGTTGCCGACATCGCCTTCCTGGAAGTAGTTGGCCGGGTGGGTGGTCGGCGACAGGCCGCCCGGATAGCGCGTGTTGAACGGGCGCTGCAGGCCGCCCACGTTGTCCTGCTTCTGGAAGCCGCCGATGGCGAAGAAGTTGAAGCCGTCCGATTCGAGGTCGCCGTAGCCGAAGCCGAGGTTGGCGTTCTTCGAGATGCCGCCCGGGTGCTCCGGCTTGTCGTAGCCGAGGGTGGCGGTGCCGCCGGTGAAGTCCTTGCGGGTGATGAAGTTGATGACGCCGCCGACCGCGTCCGAGCCGTACAGCGACGAAGCGCCGTCGCGCAGCACTTCGACGCGCTCGAGCGCGGCGAACGGGATCATGTTTAGGTCCGGGGCCGAGCTGTCGAAAGCGTTGTTGGCCAGGCGCCGGCCGTTGAGCAGGACCAGGGTCTTGTTGGCGCCGATGCCGCGCATGTCGGCGAAGGAGGCGCCGCCCGTGCTCAGGCCGACGACCTGGCTGGTGCCTTGCGAGGCCTGGACCGGGGCCAGGTTCGACAGCACCTGCTCGACGGTGGTGAGACCCTGTTTCTTCAGTTCTTCCACGCGCACGACCGTCACCGGCACCGCGGTCTCGGCATCGATGCGCTTGATGGCCGAACCGGTCACGACAACGCGTTGCATCGCAGGTTCGGTCGTGTTGTCCTGGGCCGCGGCTGGGTTGGCCAGCAGGGTGGCGCCAAGGGCGCCAGCGGAACAGATCAGACGTACGGACTGCGATAACACTCTTTCTTTGATCATCAACAAACTCCCCGTATCAGAAATGAGATACCCGCACCTTCGGCGCGAGGCTATTGGCAATGAAACACGGGAAATGTAATGACGTCAATTTGCTTTGGATGCATATGAAATATCGTGTTGGAAAGTATCCAAAAAACAACAAAGTTCTTCTACTAGTCGGCATACAATGAAATGCTGCCCATCGTGCGGATGCGGATGCGGATGCGGATGCGGATGCGGATGCGGATGCGGATGCGGATGCAGATGTAGATGCAGGTGCCGGTGCCGGTGCCGGCATGCCTGCGATCACCGTCGCGCTGATGAGCGCGAACCAGGCTGGTGATGCCGTCATTAAAAGTGCCCCGAAAGGGCATTTTTTGTTTGATAGGCCATCAGCGTCGGTTTTTATAAAAAACAATGTTTCTCTAATATATCGCCAATATGCACAATTTTCTTGTCAGATAATGGGTTTATTTTGAGGAATTAAGTCATATCGACGCGGAATTTTATTCCTGAGGCATATTAGTAAGCACCTTGCATTGAATTTCCTTCGAGATAAAACTCCTTGTTTTTGATAATTATTTCTTTATGGTACTGTTTTTGGCGAAGCAATCCGCCGAACTGGGGATGTTTCGTTTTTTTACCCAATAACAATCCCAATGCTACCGAGAGAAATAATGGAAAAATCAAAGGTTTTCATGCTTAAAAGCTCGATCGCTGCAGCCGCCACACTGTTTTCCTTGCACGCCAATGTGGCACTTGCGGTAGCGCCTGCCGGCACGCGCGGCGCTGAAGCCATCGATATGCGCCAGCTCCTGCAGGAAACGGACCGCCTCATCGTGCGCTATCGCGACAATGCCACCTCACGTAAAAGCGCCGCGGCGGCGAGCTTGGCGAAGGCCGCGTACAGGAAGTGGCAAAGGCCCGTGGACTGATTGCCAGGCAATTGCGGACCAATGGCCTGGGTGCGCAGATCTGGTCCCTGGACAAACCCTTGAAGAACGCGGATGTCCAGGCAATCGCGCGCGCAATCGCCGCAGCCGATCCGGATGTGGCCTACGCGGAACCCGACCGCAGGATGCAGGCCGCAATGATCCCGAATGACGCACTGTTCGGGAATCAGTGGGACCTGCAGAATACCGCGGCAGGCATTAACGCACCGGGTGCATGGGCATATGGAATGACGGGGCCGGGGTGGTGGTCGGTGTGATCGACACGGGTTATCGCCCGCATGCCGACCTGGCTGCCAACATTTTGCCGGGTTACGATTTTGTCTCCGACGTTGACAGCGCGATGGACGGCAATGGGCGCGATCCCGATGCGCAAGAACCGGGCGGACTCTCATGCCGGAGCAACTGGCACGGCACCCACGTCGCAGGTACCATTGCCGCCGTCACCAATAACGGGCAGGGCGTGGCGGGCATCGCCTACGGGGCAAAAATTCTCCCACTGCGTGCCCTGGGATGCCAGACCGGCCACGAATCCGACATCGCCGATGCGATCCTGTGGGGATCGGGCAACCCGGTCCCTGGGATTGCTGCCAATCCGACGCCGGCACGCGTGCTGAACCTGTCGCTGAGTGGGCCGGGCGTCTGCGGTTATACCTTCAGCGCGGCCATCAATGCCGCCCGAAGCCGAGGGACAGTGGTCGTCGTGGCAGCCGGAAATAATGCTTCCGATGCCAGTCAGTTTACCCCGGGTAACTGCCCAGGCGTTGTCTCAGTAGCGGCAACAGATGCCCAAGGTAAAAAGTCTGTGCTGTCGAACTTTGGCGCCAGCGTCAGTCTTGCAGCCCCCGGGACCGACATTCTGTCCACCTACAACGCAGGAACGAGCGGGCCCGGCGCGGATACGTACGAGTATGCCGGCGGTACCTCGATGGCGGCGCCCCACGTCGCCGCGGTCGCCGCATTGATGTTGCAGGCCCGGCCGTCGATGACGCCGGCAGGGGTCGCAACCGTACTGAAAAGTACGACAAAACCCTTCCCTTACGGCTGTGCCTCATGCGGTTCCGGCATCCTCGATGCCCAGGCCGCGGTCACGAAAGCGATCAACTGGGCCACAAGCATTGTTCCCAACAGTATCTACAAGACCCGCAGCGGCACCGGCACGGTCAGCGCCAGCGCGACGGTCGAGCCGATCGGCGCGGCGCCGTTCACGTACGCGTGGTCGACGATGGACGGGTTCGCCTTGACGAATGCGACCAGCCCGACGGTGCAGATTTCGGCCTTCCTCGAGGTGTGCGGCCGGACCACGCTGGCCAGGCAAACAGGTACGCTGACCGTGACGGTCACCGATGCCGAGGGGATGGTCACCCGGGCGAACGCCGACGTCGATTTCCGGGCGACGAATACGACCGGCGGCTACATCCCGTGCATGTGAAGAACGAGTCCGGCAACAGTCCCTGCCGAGACAGTTTTTAGGCGGCCGGGCAGGGCAGGCTGCCGGTAGCAAAAAGCCCGCCGTGGCGACACGGCGGGCTTTGTCGTTTTCAGGAGCGGCGTGGTCAGCCCTTCGGCCAGGGCGTCAGGATCTCGAAGCCGTTGGCGGTCACGGCGATCATGTGTTCCCACTGGGCCGAGAGCGAGCCGTCGGCGGTGACCACGGTCCAGCCGTCGTCGAGCTGGTTGGTTTCCTCGGCGCCGATGTTGATCATCGGCTCGACCGTGAAGGTCATGCCTTCCTTCAGCAGCAGGCCGGTGTTCGGACGGCCGTAGTGCAGCACCTGCGGGTCTTCGTGGTAGACGCGGCCGATGCCGTGGCCGCAGTAGTCGCGCACCACGGAGTAGCCGGCGCTTTCCGCCAGCTTCTGGATCGCGTGGCCGACGTCGCCCAGGCGCGAACCCGGACGCACGGTGCGGATGCCCGCCATCATGCATTCAAAGGTGGTGTCGACCAGGCGCTTCGCTTCAGGGCTCGGCGTACCGGCGTAGTACATGCGGCTGGTGTCGCCGTGCCAGCCGTCCTTGATCACGGTGACGTCGATGTTGATGATGTCGCCGTCCTGCAGGATTTCCTTCTCGCTCGGAATGCCGTGGCAGACCACGCCGTTGACCGAGGTGCACAGGGTCTTCGGAAAGCCGTGGTAGCCGACGTTGGCCGGCGTGGCCTTCTGCACCTTGCGGATGTATTCGTTGCAGCGCCGGTCGAGCTCTTCCGTGGAGACGCCGGGAACGACGTATTCGCCGATCATTTCCAGCACTTCGGCCGCGAGGCGGCCGGCGACGCGCATTTTCGCGATGTCCTTGTCGTTCTTGAGTTTGATTGCCATGTTTGCTTGTTGGATAGCCGCGGCCGCGCCGCGCAATCCGTCATGATACCGCAGTGCATAAAAAATGCCCGCCAGGATAACCTGGCGGGCATGGTCCGACGCTTCAGCGCATCAGCTCATCAGGCGAGGTCCTGGCGGACCCGCGTCATCAGAACGACTGGGTGTAGCGCACGTAGAAGAAGCGATCGAGCGGCATGTCCGCATCCACCGAGGCAGCCGATGCCTGGGTGTTGTACACGATGCGTGGCTTCTTGTTGAGGAAGTTGTTCACGCCGACCAGGACGCGGCCGTCCCACGAGGTCTTGTAGCCGACGCTCAGGTCGTGGTAAACCAGCGAACCCAGCTTGTTGGCACCGGTACCCCAGGTGGTTTTTGCGTTAGGCATGTTGCACTCGATGCCTTCTTCGGCATCCCAGCACTGGTCCTTGACCGGGCTGTAGTAACGCATGCCCCAGGTCGCGCTCCAGTTGCCCAGGCTCCAGTCGAGGTTGGTGTTCGACTTCACGCGGTTGGTCAGGTATTCGCCAGCGTAGTTGTTCCACTCGCTGTCGGCGCTGCTGCGGGTGCGCAGGGTGTCGACGTACGAGGTCTCGTTACGGATGGTGAACTGGCCGTACTGCGTACGCGGCAGGCGGTACGACAGTGCGACGTCGAAGCCTTCGGCTTCCATCTCGCCCAGGTTGGCGTTGCCGCGCGACAGGGCGCTGATCTGGCCGGTGACCGGGTCGCGCTTGATCACGCTGCAGAAGTCGGCCGAGCCGTTGATGTAGCACTCGTTGGCCACGTATTCGGCGCTGATGCCGGTGATACGGTTCTTGACGCGGATGTTGTACCAGTCGAGCGAGCCCGAGAAGCCTGGCAGGAACGACGGGCTGTACACGAAGCCCAGGGTCTTGGTGACCGCGGTTTCGGGTTCCAGGAACGCATTGCCTGCGCCCGACATGAAGGCGGTCAGGCCTTGGGTGCCGCCGGTGCTTTCGATCGGGACGCCCGCCTGGTCCTTCTGGCGGTAGGTCGCGTTGGTGCCCATCGCAACGCAGCGTGCCTGGACGGCCGGGTCGCGTGCGGCTTCGCCGAAGCGGGTGTCGCAAGGATCCAGGAACTCGTCGAACGACTGCTGGCCGCCGCCGAAGGTGTCGCCCAGGGTCGGTGCGCGGAAGCCTTCAGCCCAGGTACCACGGGTCAGCAGGTCCTTGACCGGCTTGTACATGAAGCTGATCTTGCTGTTGGTGGTGTTGCCGAAGTTGCTGTAGTCCGAGTAGCGCGAGGCCAGGTTGAAGGTCAGCAGTTCTGCGAACGGCTTGCCTTTCAGGACCGGCACGTTCAATTCGGCGTAGGCTTCCTTGACGGTGTAGCGGCCGTAGGTCGGGTTGCCTGCCAGGTCGGTCGAATAGCCCGACTGCTCGAACTGGCCCGGACGGTCGTAGCCCTTCACTTCGCGGTGCTCGACGCCGGCCGCAAAGCCGACGGCGCCTGCCGGCAGGGTGAAGACTTCGCCGCCGACGTCGGCGGTCATGCTGGTGATGGTGCTGCCGTAGGACGCCTGGCCGGTCGACATGATGTAGGCCAGCGCTTCCGGGGTCGAAGCCGACGGACCGCCCACGATGTCGAACGGAACGCATTCGGTCAGGCCGAGCGGTGCGTCCGGGGTGCCGCACTGGACCACGCCGGAGGCGTTCATGAACGACGGGCCGAGGGCGCGCTTCAGGTTAGGCAGGTTCACGTTGCCGGTGCCCACGGTCGTGCCGCTGACCTTGCTGTGATTCCAGCCGGCGCTCCAGTTCCATGGCAGGCCGCGCAGCTCGAAGTCGCCCGACAGGGTGCCGTCGACGTGCAGGGTGCGGTTTTCGTTCTCGGTCACGCGCGGCACTTCGATGGTGCGGCGGGCGAAGAACAGGTCCTGGCCGAGGCCGGCGCCGGCAACCTGGTTGCCGTACGGGTTGTAGTAGCTGTCCTTGTCGATGTAGACCGGGAAGGTGCTCTGGGTGGTCGACTGCAGCGGGTAGCCGGCGATCTGGGCGGTCGAGCTGCGCTGCGAGTACATGGCCGTGCTGCGGAAGGTCATGTCCAGCGGCAGCGAGATTTCGCCTTTGACGAACAGGGTATCGAGCTTGTTCGGCATGACCAGCATCATGTCTTGCGTCGAGTTGTACTTGTCGTCGTTCGCGCCGACATAGTCGTGGTAGCTGTTCGGGTCGCGCGAGCTGGCGCTGGTGCCGACGCCGTCATAGGTGCCGGTATGGTTGATGACGCGGTTGAAGTAACGGCCGGCGTTCAGCGGGTTGCCGTTTTCATCCTCGCGCAGTTCGGTATCGGCTTCGCCGTTCAGCGGATTGATCGGAGCGATACGGCCCCATGGACCGCCGCCGAGGCCGGCGGTTGGGTGCGCCGGGCCGTAGGACGACGAGGTGATGCCACGGGCCATTGGCCAGACGACGCCTTGTTCGGTGTGCGACAGGCCGAACATCACCGACGACTTTTCGCCGACGGCGCCGTACGTCAGGGAGAAGTCCTTGTTCTTGCCGTCGCCTTCCTGGTTGCGGCCGGTGTACAGGCTCAGCTGGCCGCCTTCCATCGACTTCTTCAGGATGATGTTGACCACGCCGGCGATGGCGTCCGAGCCGTAGATCGACGAGGCACCGTCCTTCAGCACTTCGATGCGTTCGATCATCGAGGCCGGAATGGTCGACATGTCGGTGTAGCCGTCGACGGTCTGGGTCCAGCGCTTGCCGTCCACCAGCACCAGCAGGCGGTTCGAGCCGAGGTTGCGCAGGTTGATGTACTGGCCGCCGTTTTCACGGTTGGAGGTCAGCGAGCCGCCCTTGCTGAAGTCCGGCGAACCGGCCGACGACAGGTTGTTCAGGACGTCGCCGACGGTGATCAGCCCGGACTTCTGAATTTGTTCCTGGTTCATGACCTGGATCGGCTGGGACGTTTCCAGATCGACCTGGCGAATACGCGAACCGGTAACTTCAACGCGTTGCATCGACTGCGTAGCCTCTTGTGCGTACGCAGCGTGCATGCCCACAGCCAGTCCGCTCAGGCAGATCGCGCGAATCGACCGGGACAAGATTGTTTCCATCATGTTTGTAACACTCCTCAGTGAAATCGGTATGTCCACGTCGAGACATGGCCACTCCTTGCTTTGTTGCAAAACTCCATGCGGTACGCATGAGTTCTGTTGCAGCGCGACAATGGAATCACCTCGGAAGCCCCTCTGTCAACAGTGTGAAGTTACTAACTTCAGTATGTTGCAAAGTTGCGTAACTACATATGTATGTCGTCGTATGTTCACCTTGACGCGGTTACCCGGAGGCGTTAACGAAAAATGCCCGCCGAAGCGGGCATTCCGAAGCTGGCCCGCTTCCGCGGGCCAGGCACAGTCGATTAGAACGACTGGTTGTAGCGGACCCAGATGAAGCGGTCCAGCGGGACGTCCGCATCCACCTTGGCTGCCGAAGCACCGGCGTCGGCGTTGCTGCGCGGACCACGGCCGAGGATGTTGTTCACACCAACCATGATCTTGCCGTTCCAGGCGGTCTTGTAGCCGACGCTCAGGTCG